>CALEYM010000582.1 GCA_937926185.1 uncultured Bacteroidota bacterium
CAGTTGCCAATGATGCAGTTCCTCCTGCCAGTAAATAAGCCGCTCAATCGGTGAAGTACGCCTGGGTGAATCCGGTCGGGATTTGTTGGAAAACAACGCGCGCCTCACATTTTCACGGCGACGAAAACGTCGGCCTGTATGGGTTTGGTCGGAAAATAGCCATGTTGCTTTCATGATAAAAAGTATATGGTCAAAAGCCGTTGCCGCTTAGTTGTTTCCTACCAGCAGCCGCTTTATCCAGTTAGAGACAATTGTGGTTTGCGTATTTTCATGACATTAGTATTAAAAGTTCGGGTGCGACGGAATGGAGAAATTCTTTAGCATATTCAAGTTCGCCGGCGGTATCGGCGTACAACGAAAGCAATAAATCACGCTTGGAAATGGCTGCCCCGAGAGGCGCATAAAAATGTAGACCAGCCCCGGGTGATTTAGGCGCTCCGGCAAGTTTGGCCAACCGGGCAAGCAGGCGGTTGTCGATTTTTTCGACCCGGCCGGCCCGGTCGCTCAACCAATCGTAGCGGAATTGTGCGCGCATAGGTTCTTTCAACGCGCCTTGCGCCCGGCATATCGACACGAATTTTTCAAACGCTTTTCCGCTTTCCAACAAATGCGTTGCTTGCAGGAGTCCTTCGCCTTCAGGGTATTGTCCGGCCATTTCTAATAATTTGGCAGTCAGGCTCAACGAACGTCGTTTCAAATCCTCCGGGGCGTAAGGATCGTTGCGCAACACAGCCAGCACATCCAGGGCTTCCAATGCCGGACCGATACCAATGCCTACCGGTTGGGCGCCATCCGTAATCAACGTTTGTACTTGTAAACCGATAGCCCGACCTACTGCATCGAAGCGTATGGCGAGGTTTTGGGCATCCTCCCCGGTACGAACCTTGGCTGTCGCCCCTACCGGAATGTCGATAACCACGTGAGTGGAACCGGCGGCGGCCTTTTTGGACAATACGGAAGCGATCATTTGGCCTTCGCCGTCTATGTCGAGCGCTTTTTCTACCGAAATAATAATATCATCTGCCGGGCTTAACTGCATGGCGCCGCCCCAGGCAAAACACCCGCCCTCCATATCTACTACTTTTCGCATTTCGCTCAGGGTCAGGTCCACCCGGGTGAGGGCTTCCATCGTATCGGCGGTCCCTGCCGGGGAAGTGATAGCCCGCGACGATGTTTTGGGAATCGTCAGGCCGGCCGCCGCCACGATGCTGACCACGATGGGGGTAGTGCGGTTGCCGGGTAGCCCGCCGATGCAGTGTTTGTCTAATACGATGGGTTTATTCCAATACAGTTTTTCGCCCTTTTTTATCATTGCACGAGTGAGGCAGACGATTTCCTCGTCGGAAAGGTTCTTCCCCGAGCAAGCCGTTATAAAAGCGGCGAGTTCGACGTTGGAATACCGTCCTTCGGCGATGTCGCCCACAATGGATTCTAAAGCCTTATCATCAAGCGTATTGCCATACATCTTAGACCGCACGTACTTGAAAGATTCGACCGGTTTCAAATGCCCTACCTGAATCATACAGCCATCCTGTACCTGTAAACGCCGAAAAGCTTCGTTGGAAAGCCCTGCTTCTCCGTGATCGACAAGATCGGATACCACGTTCAGGGTGGCGATGATGCTCCTTTCGCCATAGTACACGGCGACACGGGTAAGCGCGGAAAATCCCTCGGATTTACACACCGGACAATCGGATCGCATGTAAATAATGTTTTCCCGATAAGTGTCGATGTTGACCGGCCGTACTTTGAGGTTGTGATATGGTAAATGACGGCCTTGTTCCAAATTGTTCAGACGACGCCCTTGGTCGGCTAATTCATTTTCTATCGCGATGGCTAATTTGCTTTTCATAATAAAGAAGTTTTAACGCACGTCTTTACAAGTTAAACAAGGTCATTTCTTCGTCTTCTCGGGCTATTTGAGCCGTTATGTGGAGTTCCTGTTCGATTTTAGCGGCGAATGTTTCCTGTGCCGGACTTTCTCCATGTACGAGAATCACTTTTTGCACCAACTTTCCCATTTGGCCGAGCCATTGCAGCAGTTCGGACTGATCGGCGTGGCCCGACAAGCCGGATATTTCCTCGACACTGGCTTTCACGGGTACGAATTGGCCGTGGATTTTCAGTTCCGGCTCGCCGTTTTTCAGGCGTCGCCCCCGCGTTCCTTCCGCTTGATAACCAATTAAAAGGATGGCATTTTTCGGGTCGGGCGCCAGGTATTTCAGATATTCGAGCACTCGGCCGCCCGTGAGCATCCCGCTGGCCGAAATGACGATTTTGGGCCCCGGCGTGGAGATAATTTTTTTGGTTTGCCGATAATCCCGGTTGATAACCACGTCATTGCATACGCTCATGCATTCGTCGTGTTTGAGTTTGTGCCAGTGTGTATGCCGGCAAAGGATTTGGGTGGCGTCGGCAGCCATAGGACTGTCGAGATAGACCGGTAGAGTGGACGGAATTCTTTGATCTGCTTTGAGGGTATTGACGAGGTGCATGATTTCCTGGGCACGGCCCACAGCGAAACTCGGGATGATAAGGCTTCCCTGTCGTTGTATTACCCGGTTGATGACATTGGCCAATTCATCCAGCGGATCGCTGTCGCCGTGCAAACGGTCGCCATAGGTGGACTCCATGACCACCAGGTCCGCTTCCGAAATGGAAGAAGGAGGCAGCAAAAAACGCGACTCGTAACGCCCTATGTCACCGGAAAAAACGATGGTCTTTCCGTGGCAATTCAAGACGACAGAGGCGGCGCCGAGGATATGTCCGTTTTTGCGGAACTGAAAACTCAGGTTGGGCGATAGCCGGTACTCGACGCTGTGCTCCACGGGTTCAAACAAAGGAATCGTTTTGTCAACATCCTGCTCATCATAGAGTGGCAGGGCGGGTTTATGTTTGGAGAAACCCATTCGATTGGCCCGCTCGGCATCTTCCACTTGTATTTTGGCACTGTCGTACAGAATGATTTCGGCCAGGTCTGCCGTGGGCGGAGTCATGTAAATTTTGCCCCGGAACCCCCGTTTTACAAATAAAGGAATATAGCCGCAGTGGTCGAGGTGGGCATGAGTCAGTATCAGGGCATCCACCTCGGCGGGATTGACCGGGATATCCTCCCAGTTTTTTTCGCGCAGGGTTTTGATCCCTTGAAACAAGCCACAATCCACCATCAGGGTCAGTTCCGGTGTGCGCAGCAGGTGTTTGGAGCCGGTCACGGTTTGCGCTGCACCCAGGGATTGAAGTGTGATTCTATTTGAGTCGTTCATGACGTTTTTCTTTAAAAGGTCAAAATACGGGTGGTGCATCGGACACTTTGTTGCAATTGCCGCTCATCGTGTGTCTATGCGGATTTTGCACCGTGGCAGAGTGATTTCTGGCCTTTTCCCTATGCAATGGCTTTATTGGAAAACTTTTCAAAATGCGATACACCGCCGGGTGCAGATTGTCTGCCATATAAGCGGGGTCGTACAGGTCGCCCCGCGCGGAACCTGTCCACACGAGCCTATTCAGGCGGCGGTCAAAGACATTCAGCGTAATCGTACTTTCGGCGTAATCATATCGTTCCGTCACGTATCTGGTATTGCTGTAAAAAAAGGGCGAGTGGTAGTAGAAGTTGTTGGGGTGTGGGTAGTAGTACGGGTTGTATCTGCCGCCGACAGGCGAACCTTGATACACGGCAGAGGTAATGGTCAATTGCTTGGGCAGGCTGTGCACCACCAATTGAAGCAGCACATCCGGAGAGTCCAGTTCAGCCTGCAAACCACGTTCTCCCATGCAGTGGGTGAAATAATTGAGCGTGTTATTGCGAATAATTTGATTGTTGAAGGTCGTGTTGGAAGTATCGCGGTCGGGCAACCAAGCGAAGGTTCTGTACCGGCCAAAATCGGTTGTGCGATCATAGTCGCTATAGACCTTGTTGTATATGCGGCACCCGGTTAATATTATAACCGTCCCGACAAGCGCCAAAAAGCCGATAATTTTAATCTTATTCATGATTGATAATTTTATTCGTTAACTCGTTTCATCAGCGTTTCATTCAGTTTGACCTGTACGCGGTCGTCGAAGCCTTGTCGGATCAAATCCGGGTTGAAATCACTGAGCAAAAAAGAAAAGTTGGCAGACAACTGACAGGCTACCGTGCCGGCAAAGAGGTGCCGGAGCGTAGCATTGAGTGTGACGGGGCGTTCTTTGCCGTTCAGATTGAGCAACCCTTCAATTTTGAAAGTTTGCAATGGATGATCCTGTGTACTCACGGCAGGCAAATCCATTTTTCCTTGGAAGACCAGTTCCAGTTCCGGACGGGTGTGGGCCAGCGCGTTGAACGAGTCGCAGTTGCCCATGAAGGTTTTCATCGCGACCTTGAACTCGATTTCCGCTGTCTCGTAATTGAGTTTCATCTTCAACTCGTGGCTCTCGGCAACCAGAGCAGTATCCATGTGTTTGCCCCAAACTTGGATATGCCCGTCGCGGGCGCTGAAAATTTGCTGAGCCGAGGACGTCAGACCAGTTAAGAGCAAGCCGAGTATTATCCAGAAATTTTTCATGACGCGGTTTTTAAAATGACGAATTGCATCGGATTCAGCGTGAGTTTCACATACCGGGTATTTCGTTCCGGTTCCTCGTGGCCGAGAATCGGCACGGTTTCCAATCCTCCGTATAAGCATTCCATAGCGGTTTTCTTTTCATTCAATTCGAAGTCGATCAGGACGTATTCTTCTTTTGTCTCGGTAGTCGATGAATTGAAAACCACTAAAATCTCGTCTTTGAAAAGTATCCGGGAAAAGGCCAGCGTACATTTGTTGCATTCCGGGAGGTGGAAATACTGTCCATCGCCGGAAATTTGGCGAATGAACATCCGTCCGAATTTCAGCACCGGGCTTGACTTCCGTATCTGCGCAATAGCGGCGATGGATTGATAAATCAGAGAGTCGGGATTGAGCAAATTGGTCTTTTTGTTCCCGGGCTCGAACAGGCATTCCCGTATCGCCCAGTCGCCGTCGCCGCTACCGTCAAATCCCTGCTCCGTGCCGTAGTATATGCAGGGTGTACCGATGGCGCAGAGCAGGAAGCCGATGGCGGCTACTATTTGCTCCGGTGTGGCATCGCTGCCAAAACGCCGTTTTGGGTCGTAGCCGACCTGGTCGTGGTTATCCACAAAAGTTACCAGAAACTCGCCGTATTCACCTCGATCCAAGGCATTGCGTTGCAGGGCCGTGTACCGTTCGATGAGTCTTTCCGGCGAAGCCGTTCCTTTTATCACCTCCGAAAGGACGCCGTATAGAGGAAAATCCAGCACGGAATTCAGCCCGTAATACACGTTTTTGTCATTGACGGATATCGAAGTTTTCGGGCCGATGTAGTTGGTGCTAACTTCATCCGGGCCTATCAATTCACCGAACAGGAAGAAATTTTTCTTGCCCAATGAATAAGCATATTCCCGCACAGCGGAACAGAACCGACTGATGTCTATTTCACTGATATGTTTCGCGGCATCCAAACGAAACCCGTCCACATCCACTTCCCGGATCCAGTAGCAATGCAAATCAACCAGTAAGTCGTGTGCGTATTCTGCCGCCGCCGAATCGTCGTTGCGGAAGGCTTTCAGATTGCAAAAATCACCCTCCCGGGTTTCGGGGTAAGCGTCGAAATTGCGGATTTGCCCTTTGCGATTGTACAGTTCGGGGTTGCGCAGTTCGATCGGTAAGGGCCGGTTCTTGGAGCGCCAGCCGCCGAACGGAAACTGTTCACCCTGAAAGTAAAAATAGTCGTCCCCTTCGGAGTAGAACCAGTTGTCGCCCGAATGATGCAGCACGATGTCGAGGAAAACCCGCATATCGCGCTCATGCGCAGCATCCACCAAGGCCTCCAAATCTTCTTTTGTACCCCAGCGTTTGTCCACTTCCAGATAATTTTGGATAGCATAGCCGTGGGACGAATGGGGATTGTTCTCAAAAACCGGGCTTAGCCAAAGCGCCGTACAACCCAGGTTCTTGATATAATCGAGGTGCTGTAAGATGCCCCGCAGCGTACCGCCGCAACTTTTTACCAATTGTTCTTTGGTTCCGAATCCCGAATGCCGGTCGGTAAACGCCTGGGGGCTGCGCTGGGCATTGTCGTGAAACCGGTCCACCAGCAGGAAATAAATGAACTCCTCGCGCCATTCGCGATGGCAGTTTTTCCAATACTGTTTGCCAGGCTTGGGAGATAAGCTGATATCTTTTATGGATTTCATGGCCGGTAGAGTTAATGTTGTGAAAGGATCGATTCGAGTATATGGTTTATTCTGAAGGCTTTATGCCTGTTGTCATACTCAGCAAGTTCTCCGTCCTTTTTAAAGTATTTGTCCAATTCGTCGTGCAGTCTGTGATTTTCCGGGAAGGCATTTTTGACATTTTCAAGCGTCAAAGGCATAATAATTTCTTTTAAAGAAGGGCTGAAAAAATACCGGGATACCGGTCTGGCGCCTTTGCCTCTGATGCTTGTCTCGGCCATCGAATAAATCACGAGACTTTTGTTTTCGAGGAACCGGTATTCGTTCGAGTAATTCTTGAAAAAGCGAAATACTTTTCCCTTATCATCTTGGTAGGCGTAAATACTGTCTTTGTGAAACCGGTATTTTTGACCATCATGCTCCACTTCAAGATAGCGGCTGCCCCAAAAGTCTTTCAACCTGATTTTATGGGATTTTCCGTAAGTATTGGGCAAGGTTAATTTGCCGTTTTGATAATCTTCAGCGGTCAGGTAAAGGCCACTTTGGGTCTTCGGGTCGCTTTTTTGGGCCTGTAGACCGAACGAGGTCAAAGCAATGGAGGTCCAAACAAGCAGTATGCAGAAAAAAAATCTCTTATTCATAATTCAAGAAATTTGAATGAAAGGTTGCTCCGTCCAAACGAAACAGAGCGGTGTATTTTCGGAAATACGCGATCGGGAAAGTTCTTCCAGCGAATAGAAAGAATGCCGGAAGCGTCTAATGCCTGCAAATACCCGATCATAGGAGGAATGAAGCTACCAAGACCAGTCGACTTATGGCAATAGGAGAGAAATTATCTAATTCCGCAGAACGAGATAAAGGAGAAAGAGGGGAACGGTTGGACAACTTCGCCAATAGGAAAGAAAAGATTCGGGCGAAGATTCGGCGCTGAGGTCAGAAAATAAGTAAAAGACAATTGAGGGTACAGTCGCGGCCAGAAACTCCGGCAAAACGGGCTGCCCCATCGCCGCTAAATCCGGTTTGTAGCCATCATCTGTTTTCGCGATAAATACCTTGTGATCGCAACACCCGTGTGCCGATTTTTCCCCACATGGACAAGGGTTCTTCCGCTGGCTGTACAGATCCACCGCCGTAAGTTTCCCGGAGCAGTAATGGTAGTGAACCGCCACTCCCGACACTGCGAGCAAATAATAAACGGAAAACAATATGATGGATATGCGTCTCATATATAGTTACAAAAATAGTCGCCCTAAAGATGTCCAAAACTGATTTCTGTCATGCAGGGTATTGAGATTTATCAGCGGTTTGTTTCCGTGTCAATTGTTTCGGCAAGAGCGGGCCACCATTGCGGCAGCCCGCTTTCAAGATAAAAAAACTACTCTTTTTGAGAAGGATGGTTTCTTTCATAATTGCTTACTTCAAGTCTTTGCGCAACAGCTGCGCATTTACCGCCACCACGATGGTGCTCAAACTCATCAGCACCGCCCCCAGAGCCGGGCTAAGTACAAACTGCGGGTACAACACCCCGGCCGCCAGCGGAATCGCCACCACGTTGTAGCCCGTGGCCCAAAACAGGTTCTGCACCATTTTCCGGTAGGTGGCTTTGCCGAAGTTAACCAACCCAAGTACGTCGGAGGGCTTGCTGTCGGTCAGGATGATGTCGGCGGTTTCGGCGGCCACGTCGGTGCCACTGCCGACAGCGATACCCACGTCGGCCTGCGCCAGGGCGGGCGCGTCGTTCACACCGTCGCCCGTCATGGCCACGTACTCGCCTTTGGCTTGCAGGCCTTTCACGATTTCGACTTTTTGATGGGGTAATACTTCGGCAAAATAGCCGTCCAGCCCCAACTTACCAGCAACAGCTTTGCCGACGGTGGCGTTGTCGCCCGTGGCCATGAAAACCTTAATGCCCTGGCTTTTCAGTTGCCGCACCGCCTCGGCGGCATCGGGGCGGATTTGGTCGGAGAGCATGATGAAGCCCGCCAATTTTTCATTTTCCAATACAAAAACGACCGTTTCGGCGGCTGAGCCGGCTGCATCGGCCGTTATTTCGATGTTTTTTTCTTTCAGGTAACCTGGACTGACCACGCTAATTTTTTTGCCGCCCACTTCGCCGGTGATGCCTTTGCCTGTGATGGATGCAAAGTTTGAAACCGGCGCCACCGACAAGCCGGCGGCTTTGGCGGCAGCCACTATACCCTGCGCAATGGGATGCTGACTTTCCTGTTCAAGCGCGGCGGCCGTGGCGAGCAGGGTATCGTTGTCATAACCCGCCGCGAGTGGCTGGATGCGCGAAACGCCAAATTTCCCCTCGGTGAGCGTGCCGGTTTTATCGAACACCATAGCCGTGATGCGACGGGCGTTTTCAAACGCGGTGCGGTTGCGGATGAGCAATCCCCGGCGAGCGGTCATGGCAGTAGAGATGGCCACTACTAACGGTATTGCCACGCCCAAGGCGTGCGGACAGGAGGTGACCATAACTGTCACCATACGTTCGAGTGCAAAGGCCAACGTCTGCCCTTTGAGGAGCCAGACAGCCAGCGTTCCGAAGCCTGCGCCCAGGGCGATGAAAGTCAGCCAACGGGCAGCGCGATCGGCGAGGTGTTGTGTTTGCGATTTGGCGGCCTGCGCTTCCTGCACCAGGGTGATGACTTTGTTGAGATAACTGTCTTTGCCCGATTTGTCCACCCGGATTTTTAAGCTACCCTCCCCGTTGATCGCCCCGGCTATGACTTTGGCGCCCGTCGTTTTTTGCACGGGTACGCTTTCGCCGGTGAGCATACTTTCGTTCACGCTGCTGTTGCCCTCTGTCACTGTGCCATCCACCGGAATTTTTTCGCCGGGCTTCACCAACACGAGATCGCCGGGTTTTAGTTCATCCACGCGCATATCGTGCAGCATATCGCCGTGGTACTTATGCGCCTCGGCAGGCAACATCTTGACGATCAGTTCCAGGGCCTTCGAAGCTCCGGCGACGGATTTCATTTCCAGCCAGTGCCCCAAAAGCATGATGACGATAAGCGTGGCGAGTTCCCAGTAGAAATCCATGCCTTCCACCAACCCAAACACCACTGCCGTACTATACAAATAAGCCACTGAGATGGCTATACCAATGAGGGTCATCATACCCGGCTGGCCCCGGCGTACCTCGTCCCACAAACCGCGCAGAAACGGCAGGCCGCCGTAAAAAAAGATGATGCTGGCCAACACAAATGAAACCCAATCACGCCCGGGGAAATCGAAATGGTATCCGACTGCGTGTTGGAACATGGGAGAAATGACCACCACCGGCAAGGTGAGCGCCAGAGAAATCCAAAACCGCCGCAAAAAGTCGGCAATCATCCCGGCATGGTCGTGGCCCTTATGACCGGCATGGTCGCCGTGTTCCTTACCGGGCATAACCCTGCCGTCGGGCATGGTATGGGTGGCGTGATGGGGATGACCAGCTTTTGGTTGAGGGGACGGGTGATGATGTTGATGGTTCTCCATGTCGAAATTGTTTTTATTTCAACATAACTTTTTGTGTTTCCAAAATTGCTCCGCCTATACGTGCCGTCAGGAAATAAACTCCTGCCGGCACTTCCGTCGTTTTGAGCGTAAAAACCTGACTTCCACTCGTTCTTTCAGAAAAAGAAAATCTGCGAACGGCTTTCCCTGTCGCATCCGTCAATTCAAAATTGATTTTGCTGGTACGTTTTGACCGCATTTCAACAGTAAATGAACCGCCCGCAGCTGCCGGGTTGGGGAATACCCGAAACGCGCTTGCCACAGCAGGCGCCGCCCCGGCAGCCGATGTAAATTTCCCCGCCTCGATTTTCACGATTTGCGCGACCGACGGAATATCGTCCACCATGCCGAACAGCATGTACCAACCGGGCATGAGGCGCAGGCTGTCGTCGGGCAACAAAACCGATACCTGGTTGCCGGTTTGGGTAAAATCAAGGTCGAGGCAGCGGCTGTTGCCGGAATTCATAAAGTGTGTCATCACGGCGTTCGATATGAGCATGACTTTCGTCAGCGCGTTGGTTTTACGGGCTTCAAATTCGATGGTCTCACCGCGTTGGAAAGTCGTTTTATTGAAATTCGAGAGTTCCGGGCGAATACCCCGGAACAAGTAGGGCGGCGAAAACGCCTCGATGATACTTTGCGGCGGCTCGTTGCCCGGCGCGCCTTCCCCGCCCACGGCGATAACACGCCCGTCGGGCGCCAGGATAGTGATGGCGTGATACTCTCGCTTCCAGTTCATGTTCGCCAGTCTGCGCCACGAATTTGCGTCCGGGTCGTACTGGTCGGTGAGACCCATGTAACCCCAATTATTCACCGGACTGGGGTCTGTCGTTTGTTCTTTATATCCTCCCATGACAAGGATTTTTTGGTCGGGTAACTGCACCACTTTTGCACGGGAACGGGTGGGTGCAAAGTTGCTGCCCAGCATCCAGGCATCCTGCTCGGGATCGTAAATTTCGACGTTGCCCCCCGGCTGCCCAGGTGTGAATGATTTGTATCCGATGGCTATCACCTGGCCGTTGGGTCGCAGCACAATTTCGTGATCGCAGTGGTCGCCGTTGGGCAAACGGTTGCCCTGCACGAAATCGGCAGCCAAATCCCATTGCAGCGTGGCCGGATCGAACAGTTGTGGAGGGCGGAAGGTCATCAGGATTTTGCCGGTATAGAGTGGCACGATGGCCGACACTTCGTTGCCAAAATGCACGGTGTCAGTCCATTGGGTGAAGCCAGTGGTTGGGTCGTACACTTCGGAGGTTTTGGTCCGTTTGGCATTGCTTTGGCCGGTATTCTGGTCGCCGCCGCCCACGATGAGCAGCCGTTCGTCGTACAAGGGCACGAGGGTTGGATACCAGCGGTAATCCAGCATATCGGGTTGGTATGGCCACAGGTCAGTGAGTGGATCGAAGGTTTTGATCTTTTTGCAGGCAGGCCCGAAGCCATCTTCTTCCAATGTGCCGCCCGCGAAGAGCACCCGCCCGTCGGAGAGCAAGGCCGGGGCAACACAGCCTTGGGCCAGCGTGCTTCCCTTGGCAAAAGCCGTGTCGTTTTCGGTTGGCACAAAAAAGAACGGGTCTTTGGTGTTGTGGCAATAGTAGATGCTGCCGTCGGGCATCAGCACACCAAGGTCGGTGCCGCCGAGCGGTTCTGGTGAGTTCATAACGATGTCCCACTTGCCTTGCTCGGTTTCCGGTTCGAGTTGCGCGTCGTGGATGATCGTGCCCAGAATGCCCGTCGTGGCATTTTGAAAATACGCGAAGCCGGGTTTGGCGACACCGAAAAACAGGTATGGGCCACCACCAGGCAGATTTTCAAATAAATATTTGCCGTTTGCGTCGGTGCGAGCTTCCCAAAACCAGGAGGTATCCGCGTTGAACAACGTGATGCGGGCATTGGCAACGGGTGCGCCGGTGGGGTTGGTGATAGTGCCAGTGAGGGTTTGGGCGGAAGCACTACCAATGATCCCGATAAAAAGGAAAATGAGTCTAATTTTCATACCGTTAGATTAAAATGCTATTGTCTAAAATAATTGGTTTGGGCCGGCTCCTGTAATTCAGAATAACCTGCTGAACATCGCTTCTTTTCCTGTGAATACCTGGTTGAATGCTCACCAGTCGCATTGGCGCATACCTGTTTGTAAAAGGCAATTGGATGAATTTGACACTCCCTTTGTATTGCTTCGGTTCAAATCTAAAAGGGTAGTCATCCGTGTTCGCTTT
>CALEYM010000583.1 GCA_937926185.1 uncultured Bacteroidota bacterium
CAACCATGATCGTCGGAAAAGTTGTTGACCAGGATGTCGCGGATAAGGTGGATACCCCATTTATTGAAGCGACCTTTTCCGAGCTGCCCGATATCGGGATCATTTTTGTTTGCACCCCGGAAGGCGGCGAAGAAGACGACTGGACCGATGAAGACGGTCTGCGACATATTGTTATTCAACTCCCTTATGACGAAGTACAAAAAATGCCCGACGCGCGGCCGCTGATGCTGGCCAGGGCGAAGCAGCGGCTGGGGTTGGGGTGATGCGTTTTTTTGCGCCGCGTAGACGCGCAGGTGAAGCTGCCCGCGCGTCTTTTTTCAGAAACAGGATAGACAGTACCGGCAGGATTTTAAAATGCTGATCTATATGCTTCATCTGCGCAAAAACCAACCTTCCGGCGATCATGCGGGCGACAATACCGGCACGTCGTTGCGGGAAACCGCTTCGCCCGCTGACATACCTGCCGACGGGGCTGCCCGGTCCGGCTACCGGATGCACGTAATCCTGCTTTTGGGCGTCGCTATTCTGGTCTTTATGGCCGCCATTAAATGGACTGATGTGGTGGAATGGATCGATGGAGAATGGCGTTTAAAACCGAAAAGAGAAGCGGAACGGGATAAACAGATGAGAAAAATCGATGACGCGGAACAGTACGCGCTTGTTGCAGACATCTCCGGCTACTATGAGTGTTTGCATTGCACCACCAAACGTATGTTTTTGAAAACAAATGAAGTATGGAAGTACGGTGTAACCAATCAGGGGGAGAAACAGCGTTATACAACTCAATTTTTAGAACAACGAAGGTTAAGGTACCTGGTTCAATTGAGGGGTACCTACTCGCAATGTCTGGTAGAAGAAAAAAGAAAACTGTTTGAGTATCCGCTACTCCCAGAAAACCTGGCGAGGCCGGACTCTTTAAAGCTGGTTTTGCCGCCCGGAAACTTGCAGATGAGATAGTTTCCCGTAACTTTGTTTCCGAAATAATTGAATATGGTCTACATAACCAGCATTACTGACGAGGATGTTTTCCCTAAAATTGACACGCATTACGTCATGTCAAAACTCTCTGATGTAGCCATGGACGCCGTGATCGTTTTTATCTGTACCAACGAAAACTGGCGCAAGGAAGATACCTGGAAACACAAGGGCAAAACCTACTATGCTATCCGCCTGCCGTATCAATTGGTCAGAGAAACGGAGGACGTCCGCCCGCTGATGCTGAAGTTGGCGGCAGAGAAATTGGGCATTCCCATGCCTGCCGAAAAAGTAGCGGCTGAAGGATAATTCCATTCCGGGGGCGGCGCAGGAATCAGATACGCCCGCATCAGAAAACGAACTCCGGCTTTTTTTATCTCGAGCCACCTTCGGAGGCGGTTCAGAAAACTTTGTTCCACGCAAACAACAGTTTCTAAAGACATTTACAAGAACCTAAGCATTTTGCCTTGCCCGGCGAAATCCCACCCCAGGCCTACCGACTAAAGTATGGGGGGCACGGGGCAAGCAGGGCAAAACACCTTCCCCCTCACAGCAACAGCCCCGACCCTTCCCCCGGCCGCCTGTTGACCCGGCAGGGTTGGGTGGTATATCAATCACCCGGCCGGTTGACGAGTATCATTTTTCCATTTGTTTTGTTTACGCAGGCTATATGAACTCTGTGGTGACCGGGCTCGAAGCCAAGGGCAATCCGCCCACCGGCAACGGCTCCTTGCACCTGACGCTGCACCACTATTTCGTGTCGGCCGACGGCAAGCACGCTTTCTGGACAGAAGACCAGGCCGTATGTGCGCCGGGGAGCAATCCCTCCAGTTGCATTGTCAACGATGTGCTCAATATCGCGGGCGGCTGTGGCGATTTTAAAGACGCGAGCGGAAAGTTTATCAACCGCGGCTTGCTGACGTTTGACGGCGGCGCCGAGCTGTGCCCCATCTTTTACCTCAACGGCGGGAAAGACTGGGTACCCACCGGGACGATTGATTTTTCCATACACGGTCAGGTGTGCGCGCCCGGCTTTAATTAGTATGGATCAGCCCCCGGCCCGCCCGGAGGGAAGGCCGGGGGCGGTTTCTTTTCAGGTCATGCCGGTCTTTGGTTGCAGGCGTGCGGTCGGCGCGCTTATTTCTTCACCTTTAAAAACGCATAACCACCCTGCGTCGCCCCCCACACCTGCTTGCCTTCGGCGTTGAAGCCCTGGTCCCAACTGACGATTTTGTCGGGATGAACGGTCACTTTGGAAGTGGCATAGCTGGCGCCCCTGAGCTCGCTGGGGCAGGTTTTTTCACCCGTTGCGCCTGCATAGTTGTTCCCGCTTTTTCTCAAAACGACCTCGCAGCCGCTTTTCAGTTCTATGCCGTCGGGAGCCAATGCTTCGAATTTTTCGGGCGATTTCCAGGCGTTCACGTAGTCCTTTTCATTTTTAATGGTAAAAACCTTGCTCACGAAGGTCTGCCCGTCCAATTGTTCCAGTTTATAGATCCGCTGGCGGTAGGGTTTGGCCTGGTTGGCCGTGACCGCCTGCTCCACGTAAATCCAGTGGCCTTCCCGCTTGGGCCAGATGGGGTACATGTGCAGGGTGATGTCGAAGTAGTTGGTGTCGCGGGCAGCCTGGGCCGCCGAATTAAAGGTGCCGGTCATGTAGTTTTTCAATTGCAGGAGATCTGCGCCGGCGCCGGATTTTTTGGAGGAAACGCAGGCGGTCCAAAGGAAGGCGGCGGACAAGGCAAAGGCAATGATTCGCATGTTGGAATAGCTGGTTGGTCAAAGAAATATATTGTTCCGGCGCAAACCTAAACCGAAAATGCCGCTTTCTGTTTCACAGTTTACCTATACCTCACACCGTCAGGTTTTCAGGATCAGTGCGCGTAACGAGGCTGTATCATACTTATGATACAACCTCGTAATTCCAACTTTAGCCATGCTGAAAACTTGACGGCGTGAGGTAAACATCAAAACGATCATGAAAAAACTGCTTCCCATTTTCAACGTACTCGCCCTCGCGGGAGTACTCGTGATGAACTACCTCGCCACGGCCCTGCCCATCGCCGGGCGAACCCCTGCCGATGTGTCGGAGCTGTTCCCGACCTTGTTCACCCCGGCCGGTTTTACCTTCGCTATCTGGGGTGTCATTTACCTGTTGCTCATCGGTTTTGCCCTGTACCAGGTACGCTTTTTAAACAGGGAATGGCCTGATTTCCTGGAAAAAACAGGCTGGCTCTTCGTGTTGTCCTGCACCGCCAATGCCGGCTGGCTACCAGCCTTCCACTATTTGCAAATCGGGCTTTCCCTGCTCATCATGCTCGTATTGCTGGGCAGCCTCGTGGCCATTTACCTTAGAATCAACGATGGGCAAACCATCACGTCCACCGCGGAACGCTGGCTGGTGCGGCTGCCATTCAGCGTCTACCTGAGCTGGATAACAGTGGCTACCATTGCCAATACCAGTATACTCTTTTCCCATCTTGGCTGGAGCGGCGAACCGGGTGGCCCGCGGTTCTGGACAGTCGTGGTCATAGCGGCGGCGGTCGCTGTTGGCTTGCTGGCTTTGCTGCGCCGTCGTGATATTGGCTTTGCTTTGGTCATCATCTGGGCGCTGTACGGCATCTTCTCCAAACGCATCCGCGATTTGAGCACGGAGGATGGCGTGGTGGAAATGGCCGCCATTACCGGGATAGCCATCATTGGCCTGGGCATTTTATACCCGATTCTTAGCAGGAAAAGGAGATCAGATTAGCCGAAAAAGAAAACGGTTTCAACTCCGCGGGAATCGGGTTTCCCCGCCTGTTCTTTTCCTCCTATTTTTGCCGCGCATTCGTTACGAAGGATGATTGCCACTCATTATGAACGACAAACAATGGCACGCAATGGATATTCCTGCCCTGGAGCAGGAACTTAACACCAGGCTGGCAACAGGCCTGGCAACGGCGGATATACCTGCCCTCAAGGCCCTCTACGGGCCGAATGAATTGAAAGAAACAGGAGGCGTTTCACCGCTAAAATTATTGATCTCCCAGTTCACCAATACGATGGTGCTGATCCTCATAGCGGCGGCCGTCGTATCGGGTCTGCTGGGAAAAACGACGGAAACGGTTGCTATTACCGCTATCGTCGTGCTGTTTGCCCTGCTTGGTTTCCTGCAGGAATACAGGGCCGAAAAAGCAATGGCCGCGCTCAAACGGCTGTCGGTACCGGTGGTGCGGGTGCGCCGCAACGGGCAAATACTGGAGATATCCGCCCGGGAACTGGCGCCCGGCGACGTGGTGCTGCTGGAGGCCGGAAATGCCGTGCCTGCCGATTTGCGCATCGCGGAGAGCGTCAACCTGCGCATCCAGGAAGCGGCCCTGACCGGCGAGTCGGAACCCGTGGAAAAACATGCGGATGCGCTGCAACAGGCTGACGTGCCGTTAGCCGACCGCCGCAACATGGCGTACATGGGCACCGTAGTGACTTATGGGCGGGGGACGGCAGTGGTTGTAGGTACCGGCATGGCCACCGAGTTGGGCAAAATTGCCGTGCTGTTGCAAACCGTGACAAGACAAATGACTCCGCTTCAGCAGCGACTCGAAAAGGTGGGCCTGCAGCTGGCCATTGGGGGCGTTGCGGTGGCTGCCCTGGTGATGGTGATCGGCCTGTTGAAAGGAGAAACGCTCGACGAAATGTTCCTGACGGCGGTTTCCGTGGCGGTCGCGGTGGTGCCGGAAGGACTGCCTGCCGTGGTGACCGTAACGTTGGCGCTGGGCGCACAACGCATGTTGAGCCGCCGTGCCCTTATCCGCAAATTGCCCGCCGTGGAAACCCTGGGGTCGGTGACCACCATCTGTTCGGATAAAACCGGCACCCTCACGGAAAACCGCATGACCGTTACCATCATCGACGTGGCGGGGCATAACCTGGCATTGCAGGATCCGGCGGCAAGCCATCAACAGGGCACACCCGGCACGCAGGGCGGATTCCTGGAATCCCAACCCGCGGAAATCGGACTGGCCCTGGCGGCCGGCGCCTTGTGCAACGACGCATCCATGCAACCCGATCCGCAAACCGGCCGCTATCTGCCCATCGGCGACCCTACCGAAGGCGCCTTGCTCGTGGCGGCTTCGCAGGTGAACCTGCAAAAAAGCGAACTGGAAATGGCGCTGCCAAGGGTAGGGGAACTGCCCTTCGACGCCGTCCGCAAACGCATGACCACGGTGCACCGCCTGCCCGCTTCGCCGGAAAGCCTGCCCGGGGCCTTGCATACGCTGGCGAACACCCCCGGCGCTTTTGTCGCTTTCACGAAAGGAGCGGTGGACGGGCTGCTGCCCCTGTGCAGTCATATATTGCTGAACGGCGCCGCCATCAGCATAAATGAACACTGGAGGCAGCGCATTGATGCCGCCCATGAACAAATGGCGCAAAACGGCATGCGGGTGCTCGGCATGGCCCTTCGCTGGCAGAACGATGCCAGCCCCCGGGAAGATGACCTGATGTTTATCGGCCTGACCGGTATGATCGACCCGCCCCGGCCGGAAGTAAAAAGAGCCGTGGCTACCTGCAAAAACGCGGGCATCCGGCCGGTGATGATTACCGGCGACCACCCCCTCACGGCCCGCTTCATCGCCCATGACCTCGGCATCACCGACAATTTCCGGGTAAAAACAGGCAACGACCTGAACCAAATGACCCCGGAAGAACTGGCCGCGGTAGTGCATGAGGTTTCCGTATATGCCCGCGTAACGCCTGAACACAAGTTGCGCATTGTGCAGGCGCTGCAGGATCAGGGTGAAGTGGTAGCCATGACCGGCGACGGCGTGAACGATTCGCCGGCTCTGCGAAAGGCAGATATCGGCATCGCCATGGGTATCACCGGCACCGACGTGTCCAAAGAAGCGGCCGAAATGGTACTGCTCGACGACAACTTCGCCACCATTGTGGCAGCCGTGGAAGAAGGGCGCTCCATCTACGACAATATACTCCGTTTTATCAAATTCTCCATAGCCGGCAACATTGGAAAGGTACTCGTCATGCTCCTGGCGCCGGTTGCCGGCATCCACGTGGCGCTGCTCCCGCTCCAGTTACTTTGGCTCAACCTGCTTACCGATGGCTTGCTCGGCCTGGGCCTGGGCCTGGAACCGGCCGAAAAAGGAACCATGACAAAACCGCCCCGTTCGCCGCGGGAAAACATTTTCAGCGGCGGCATGGGCACGCACGTGATCTGGGTAGGCACGGTTATCGGTCTGCTGGCCCTGGGAGCGGGATTGCTGTACTTCGACCCCGCCAATGCCGCCGACAAACGCTGGCAAACCGTCATTTTTACCTCGCTTGCTTTTATGCAAATGGGACAGGCCCTGGCCTCCCGTTCTGCACAGGAGTCGCTTTTCTCTATGGGATGGTTGTCTAATCCGGTACTCTTGGGGCTCTTGCTGCTCACCATCGTTGCGCAGCTGACCGTTGTTTACCTGCCCGCGCTCGACCGGTTTTTCCAGGTGACGCCCTTGCGCTGGGATGAAATGTTGCTCTGTGCCGGATTAGGCCTTGCCACCTTCCTCCTGCTGGAGGCCGAAAAAATGTGGAGGAGGCGCGTCCGTATGACCAAACCTATGTCTTAAAAGTTTAAGCCTTTGGCTGCGATCAATACTGAATAAACTAACGTGGTTCATTAGCAGCGAAGCGAGGGAACCGTCCGGCCCACGGCCTTTGAAGTCAATAAGTCTGCCCTCGAAACCCTCTTGAATAAAATACCCTAAAAACGAAAAGCCGCGGTAACGCATGCTGTGCGTTGTTTTAGCGGGTGATGTGTATGTTATTTATGCTTTTTTTGTCAGATTGCAAAGTGCAAAAAATGCACATTGGAAACAGTAACAGATTGTTCCAAAATGGAACCCACTCAATTTTCTTTTTCAGACATCGGCTTCCGGTTGAACTACCGAGGAAAGTTCGGTAGTTACCTTTCCTTGTTCACGCCCTATAAGTGAAAAAATCTGTGGTTGATTCCCACCGCGGCAACTTGTAAGAAATCCTTACATACTGGAACGGGCTCCAACTCTCCTTCTTTAAAGATATTGCCAATGTGTTGGGTAATGGCAACACGATTCCGATCAAATAACTCGGCCATTTGTTTCTGTGTCAGCCAAAACGCTCTAAGTCATCTCAGTCCAGTCATAAAGCCCACCCCCCCGCCAAGCCACCTCTCCCACACATACTCGTCGAGAATGTCAGTCGTCACAGCCAGATTGATGTCTCCCTGTAAGATGGCATCGTACATCCAGCGGTGCTCCGCTTGGCGGGGCAGGATTTAGACGAGGCAATTTGTGTCGAGAACAATGGTCACGGATTGGCGGGACGCTTTTTACGGCGGAGATGCAGATTTTGAGTCGCTTTTTTGAAGGAAGCCTGTGTATAGCCGCGTTTTTCCCAAATTTCATCCATCACTTCATCCGCCTTACGGGCGTAGTAATGTGCCAGTAGCTCTTTGATTTCCAGCAATTCACGTTCTGTCATTGTTCGGGAGAACAATTCGAGCAGGTGCATCTGCACAGGATTGAGTTTGGTGGGCACTTCGCCGGATGAAGTCGTCATTTCCACTTACTTTGCTTGCAAAGATAAGGGGAAATTGCGGAAAGGGTCAAATTCAAGGGTGTTTCAAAAAATGCCGCTCACTTTTATCGATTTTGTGTTTTCGCCGAACTCTGGTTCGGCGGCACTGGCTACCTTAGCGCCTGTTTCCACCAACCGTTATGATATGGCCAAATCTGCCAAACGCGCCAAAAAAGGCGCGAAAAAAGCGAAAACCACCAAACCCGTCCGCGTTTCTTACCACCGCCGCCCGGAAGACATGCAACTCGACCTGTGGCAACTGGGTCTGCGCAAACAATTCGGCGAGGAAAACGATTTTCACGTCACCAATACCGGACCCGAGCCGGTTTTTTCGGAGTTCATTGTCTGGAACCCTTCCACCCGCAACAGCTACGCCGTGGCGCTCCGTTCCGGTCTGCCCAAAAAAGGCTTGCCGCCCGAAAACACAATGACCCGGATAGGCAACGCCTGCACTTGCCAGGATTTTAAAACCAACCGCCTGGGGTTATGCAAACACATCAGCGCCACATTACACCAGGTTCGCAAAAAATACGGCGCCAAAAAGGCGCTGGCCGCCGGCGCCCGCCCGCCTTATTCCTTGATTTACGTGGACTACCGGCGGGGGCCGCGTATCCGCTTATACGTCGGCGTCCAACAAGAGGCGGAATTATTAAAATGGGCCCTCAAATGGTTTGACCCCAATGGGTACCTGTCCGAAAGCGGGTTCCAACGCTTTGAGACCGTGCTGAAAGAAGCGCGGCGCATTCAGCCGGAATTCAAGTGCAATGACGACGCATTCGACGTGATAGCAGAACAGCGCGAGCGCCGGCGCCGGCAAGCGCATTTGGAAAATACGCTGCCACAGGGCCCCGGCAGCCCCTATTTCGATCAACTCCTGAAAGTCAAACTCTTCCCTTACCAGAAACGGGGCGTTTGGTTTGCCGCCAACGCGGGCCGCTGCCTGCTGGCCGATGAAATGGGGCTCGGTAAAACCATACAGGCCATCGGCGCGGCCGAGTTGTTGCGGCGCGAAATGGGCGTCCAGCGCGTCCTGATCGTTTGCCCCACTTCGCTGAAATACCAGTGGAAATCCGAAATAGAAAAGTTCAGCGACGCCACTGTGCACGTAGTGGAAGGCCTGCAAAACAAACGCCTGAAACAGTACGAAAAAACGGAGGCCTTCTACAATATCGTCAGCTACAATACGGTGGCCTCCGATGCCGATTACCTCCAGATATTAGGCGCCGATCTGTTGATCATCGACGAAGCCCAGCGCATCAAAAACTTCCGTACCAAGGTGTCCATCCAGCTCAAAAAAGTGCGTACGCCGTACTGTTTCGTGCTCACCGGCACCCCGCTGGAAAACAAACTCGAAGACCTGTACGCTGTCACCCAGTTTGTGGACCAGTACAAACTGCCGCCGCTGTACCGCTTCCTCGACCGCTACCAGATACTGGGCGACAACGGCCAGGTTAGGGGCTATAAAAACCTCAAAGAAATCGGGGAAATCCTCTCCGATTGCCTGATCCGGCGACTCAAGAAAGAAGTGCTCCGCGACCTGCCCAAGCGCCTCGACAAGGCGCTGTTCGTGCCCATGACCCGCGAACAAAAAGACATTCACCGCGATCTGGCCGATCACGTGGCGCGACTCGTGGCCAAGTGGCGGCGCTTTCACTTCCTGAACGAAACCGACCGCCGAATCCTCATCCTCTGCCTCTCGCAGATGCGCATGGTGGCCGACAGCACCTTCATCCTCGATCAGCAAACGCGCTTCGACACCAAAATCGCCGAACTGATGTATATCCTGGAGGAAGCCCTGGCCGACCCGGAACAAAAAGTGGTGGTGTTCAGCCAGTGGGAGCGCATGACGCGACTCGTGGCGCAGGAACTCGACGCGCTCGACACCGGCTACGCCTACCTGCACGGCGGCATACCCAGCGCCGACCGCGCCGGCCTGCTCACCCGCTTCCGCGAAGACCCGGCGTGCCGCGTGTTCCTGTCCACCGATGCCGGTGGCGTGGGCCTCAACCTGCAATCAGCCTCCCTGCTCGTCAACCTCGACATTCCCTGGAATCCCGCCGTGCTGGAACAACGCGTGGGCCGCATCCACCGCATGGGCCAGACGGAGAACGTGACCGTCGTCAACATGGTTTCTGCCGAAAGCATAGAGCAACGCATGCTCGGCGTACTGGAGTTTAAAAGTTCGATGGCCCAGGGCGTGCTCGACCCCGACGGCGACGACACGATCTTTATGTCCGAATCGAAGTTCAAGAAGTTCATGGAAAACGTCGAAACGCTGACCGGCGAAGGCTGGCAGGCGCCGCCGGCGGATTTGACCGACGCCGCCCCGGACGACGCCGGGAGCGAAGACTTCGAACTGCCGCCCAGCTCCTCGGCGCCGGAACCCGATACCCTTCATCCCCGCGCAGACACCTTCCCGGGCGACGACGACACCCCGGCCGAAGCGCCCACCACCGCATCGCCCCAAACGGCTGCCACCCGCGAAACACAGCCGGCCGGCCCGGACGAAGCACGGGAGCGAAGCGCCTCCACAGCCGGCGCCAGGCCCGCCGCTGCCGCCCCGGCTACGCCGCAGGAACTGGTGCAAACCGGCGTGTCGTTCTTCTCCGGTCTGGCGCAAACGCTGAACAGCCCCGAAAAAACGCAGGAACTGGTGCAGTCCATCGTGGCCACCGACGCAGAAACCGGACAGACCTACCTGAAAATCCCGGTAGAAAGCGCAGCGGTGGTGGAAAACGCGGTGCGGCTGCTGGGCGGGCTGCTGGCAGGGCTGGGACGGGGGTAGGCAAACCGTAGCGGCAGTACCGAAGGGAAAAGTATTTTTATAGTTGGGGGTTTAGAGCCAGAAGGCATTACCGTATCCGGTCCTTCACCTGAACAAATGCCGGTTCGTCTCCAAAGCCCATCAACTCTAAAAAATATAAAAACCCCTGCGCCTGTTTTTTATCGCCTTTTTGGAAGTGGTACTCTGCCGCAAGGATGTAGTAATTCTATGACTTCGTGGTAAGCAAATGTATTGCGGTCAGCATATTCAACGATATTCCAATCGTTCACGAGCCCGGGAATCTCAGTGCGCCGGTACGGTATCAGCATCAGGGAATTGGCCAGCATCAGCCGTCCGTAAAAATATTCCGGATTTTCCTGAATGGCTTGTTCAGCAGCCCCTAATGCCTGATGGCTAAACCAAAGATTGCTGAATTAAAAGGTTTCCTTTTTCAACTGGCCAGCGTATAATCGGATTGCCATTTGGTGCGGGCTACTAAAAACATGCTCTTGACCCGTCATTATCTTTACCCCTTCAATCCAACAGCGCATCCCATGAAAGACATAAACCGGTACGCTCTTATCGTTAGCCCCACGCAAAACCTCGTGGATTGGGTAAATACGATCTTTCCCGATAGCCCGGTCTCCCTGAATTTTGACGCGGACGACGAGGCGACCGTTTACCTGATCCCGGAATTCATGGGAATCGAAGAAGCCAAAGCCTGGCTTAAAAAACATTTCAAGCCTGTTCTGGAACAAGAACTGGAAGATTGGTGTACCGATCCGGCGTTGTGGCCGGCATTAACCTGGAAAACATTCGAATCCTTTTTGAAATGCCGGATCCACAGCGTTGTGCTGGATGCATCGGAATTAGGTGGGCAGCGTAAAAAGACGGACGGACGCGGGATATCCAAATCAACCGGAAAGAATATGCCCGCCGGCCTTTATGCACTCGAACTCGAAATCAGCCTCAACGACAGCCAGCCCAAAATCTGGCGCCGGGTACATATCGACCCCAACACTACCTTCCTCGAACTGCACTATATCATCCAGTTCGCTATGGGTTGGACCAATAGCCACCTCCATCATTTTATTATCG
>CALEYM010000584.1 GCA_937926185.1 uncultured Bacteroidota bacterium
ACCCGCCCCGGCCGCGATCTCCTTCATCGTCCGCATAGCCGCGGCCACGCTTTTTTTCTCCAGGTAATCCAGCATACGCTGCGCCAATTGGGAGGCGGCGGGATCAAGTTGGGCGAGTTCTTTGGCAAATACTTCGCTGACGGCCCGTTCTTTGGCGCCGCGCACGTCGTCCACCACGGGTAGCAGGGCGCGTTCCACCTGCCGCTGGTGCCATAGTTCGCGATAGGCGCGCACCTGTTCAGTAATGAGTATTTCGGCTTTACGGCGCTCCTGTTCGCGGAAGGAGAGATTCTCAGCAGCCAGCTCGCGCAGCCCTTCTATTTCGATGTATTTCACGGGGAAGGTCCGCGGAATGCGGGCATCCACATTATTGGGAACGGCGAGATCGACCACTACCTTCAGGCCGGATTCGGCGGCGAGCAGTTTGTGGTACAAAGCCGGCGTGATCAACGGCTCCATAGAGCCGGTGCACACCACCAGCGCATCGAAGCCCCCGGTATAGTGTTGAAGGGCATCGAGCGGCAGGGCAAGACCATCGAGGTATTCGGCAACGGCCCGGGCTTTTTCCAGCGTCCGGTTGAATACCGTGACATTCCGGTAGCCGTATTTGAATAAAAATTTTGCTACCAGGGCATTGGTTTGTCCAGCCCCCACCAGCAGGATGCGGGCATCGGGTTTCAGTCCGGTTTCCAGCATCTGGTTAAACGCCAGGGCGACGACCGAGAGGGCTTTCTCTCCGATACCGGTGGCCGTGTACACCTCTTTGGCCGTTTCCACCGTGAAGCGCATCAGCAGGCGCAGGTGATCGCCGGTAAGTCCCCACTCGCGGCAACGTTCGTAGGCTTCGCGCAGCTGACGGATGATTTCGCGTTCGCCCACTACGAGGCTGTCCATCGAGGCCGCCACTTCGAGCAGATGGCGGATGGCGTCGGCGCCGTGCAGCAGGCGCGTTTTAGCGGCCAGTTCGTCAATAGTGTGGGATGGCAGCTCGGGGCGCAGCGTGGCAAGCACATCGCCGGCAAGTTGATCCGTTAGGGGCTGATGGGTATAAAACAAATAAATAACCCGGTTACAGGTTGGCAGGTACAACAATTCTTCCCATGCGAATTGCGATTTCAGTTTTTGTAAAACAGCCTGGGGCTCGTCGCCGCGAATAATCGCCTGCCCGATCGAGTCGAGTGAAGCCTGGCGGTGAGTTAAGGTTAACAGGTGATATCCATTCAGCATGGCGGGAAAAATACGTACACAAAATATTTGCCGGCAATTCACGTCGCGACTGAAGCCTGTCCGTGAATAACACATCCTCTTAGACGCGGTGCAAAAGTACAGTGTCGCACTTCCGGCACTGTCACACCTGTGTAAAGCGCCTGCGCCCGGTGAAATTTGGAAGAATTCTAAACAAAGACCGCTACTTTTGCCTTGCCATGACCGACAAGTTGCGCGCCTACCTGAACCTGCATTTCTGCGTGTTTTTATGGGGATTTACCGCTATTTTGGGCAAACTCATCACCCTGCAGGCCTTGCCGCTGGTGTGGTGGCGGGTATTGTTGTGCTCCGCTACGCTATGGCTGGTTTTGCCAAGAGCGCAAATTCGCGGCCTGACGCGCCGATCTTTCTGGCAAATGTTGGGGGTGGGCGCCCTGGTAGGGGTACACTGGCTGCTCTTTTACGGCGCCATCAAACTGTCCAACGCTTCCATTGCGGTTACAACGATGGCCACCACTTCTTTTTTTGCCGCCCTCACCGAGCCGCTGCTGTTGCGTCAGCGCATCAAATGGTTCGAGCTGGCGCTGGGTATCCTGATCCTGCCCGGCATGGCACTGGTAGTGGGGAATATCGATTGGTCGATGCGCCTGGGTTTTGCCGCCGGTATCGCTGGCGCTTTGCTGGCCGCTATTTTCACGGCGCTCAACAAACAGATCATCGATGCAGGGCCACCGCCGCCGCTGGCCATGAGTTTTGTGGAACTTTTCGGCGGACTGCTCGTCACCTCCATCGCCCTGCCCTTTGCCCTTGGCCTCGATCCGGAACTGCGCGTGGCGCCGCACGACTGGGACTGGCTTTGGATGCTGATCCTGGCCTGGGTTTGCACACTCCTGCCGTATTACCTTACTTTGCAGGCCATGCGGCATATTTCCGCCTTTGCCACCAACCTGACGATAAACCTCGAACCGGTGTACGGTGTTTTACTGGCCGGACTGATTTTCCGGGAAGACAAAGACCTCGAACCGGGATTTTATTTGGGCGTCGCCATTATTTTGGTGGCCGTTTTTGGGCACCCGTTTTTAAAAAAATGGGTGGAAAAGCGGGGAGGGGGGGTGTGAGGGTTTAGGGGGGTTTATGAGGGTTTATGAGGGGTTTATGAGGGTTTATGAGGGTTTATGAGGGTTTATGAGGGTTTAGAGGGTTTAGAGGGGTTTATGAGGGTTTAGAAGGGTTTAGAAGGGTTTAGACTGATTTTCAACTTGCAATATCATGTTATTCAAATTGATCTTTACGCTCCTTGGCATTCTGTGGCTGATACAGGCCTTGCGACCATATTTCCGGGTGCAGCAGGAATCGCCCCCTTCGCCGCCGCCTGAAAAAAGCCGTTTTGACCATAACGGCGATTATATTGACTACGAAGAAATTAAATAAATCTTCATCTGAGCGCCTCCACCTGAACCTTCAAACTTCAAACTTTCCATGTACGCCATACGCGAAACGAATTTCCATCTGCCCGGCCAAACGGCCTTCTACCGCGGCAAGGTCCGCGACGTATACACCGTCGGCGAACGCCTGGTGATGGTGGCCAGCGACCGTATTTCCGCCTTCGATCATATTTTACCCCGCCCCATCCCTTTCAAAGGCGCGGTGCTGAACCAGATAGCCGCTTACTTCCTCAACGCAACCCGCGACGTGTGTCCCAACTGGCTTATTGCCGCCCCCGACCCAAATGTGGCGATCGGGCGCCGCTGCGAACCCATACGGGTGGAGATGGTGATCCGGGGCTACCTCGCCGGTCATGCCGCCCGCACCTATTCCGCCGGGGGACGTATGCTGTGCGGCGTACCCCTCCCGGACGGCCTGCGCGAAAACGACCCTTTCCGGGAGCCCGTTATCACGCCTACCACCAAGGCGGAGGCCGGGCACGACGAAGATATTTCCCGGGAGGAAATCCTGTCGCGCGGCATCGTGAGCAGGGCCGATTATGAACAAATGGAGGCTTATACCCGCGCGCTCTTCCGCCGGGGTACCGAAATGGCCGCCCGCCAGGGCCTCATCCTGGTGGACACCAAGTATGAATTTGGGAAAAAAGACGGCCAAATCCTGCTCATGGACGAAATCCATACGCCCGACAGTTCTCGGTATTTCTACGCCGACGGCTACGCCGAACGCCAGTCCCGCGGCGAAAAACAGCGCCAACTCAGCAAGGAATTTGTGCGGGAATGGCTTATGGCCAATGGGTTTCAGGGCAAGGAAGGCCAGAAAATGCCCGACATGCCCGACGCGTTCGTGGAAGAAATCTCCGCGCGCTACATCGAATTGTACGAAAAAGTGACCGGACTGTCTTTTATAAAAGACGAATCGGGCGATCCGCTGGCACGGATCGAGCGGAATATTTTGACGGCATTGGGCAGTTAAACAGTAGGGGCAAACCGGCAAAATGCCGCATTTGCGGGCACAAACCCCTACCTTTACGCTCCAACAATCCGGTTTTATCATGCGTGGTATCGTTTTATCTCTTCTTCTGGTTGCACCATTTTTCATTATTGCACAAGCGCCTGCAACCAGCACCCTTTCTTATGTTAACCCCTTCCTCGGCACCGATGCCCACGGGCACACCTACCCCGGCGCTGCTGCCCCTTTCGGCATGGTGCAGCTCAGCCCCGACACTCGCCTCGAAGGCTGGGACGGCTGCTCCGGTTACCACTATTCCGATTCCCTGATCTACGGATTCAGCCACACGCACCTGAGTGGCACCGGGGTGCCCGATTATTGCGATATTCTGCTCCAGCCTTACCTGGGCAGGGCGCGGCTGGAACCCGCAGATTATGCCACCCCTTTCCGGAAAAACGAGGAGCACGCCGAACCGGGCTACTACGCCGTCCGATACGATAAGGACGACATTTCCATCGAACTGACCGCCACCGAGCGCGTGGGACTGCACCGGTATATTTACCCAAAAAACCGCGAAATCGGCCACGTCCTGATCGATCTGCGCCACCGCGACGAGGTGATCGCTTCCGCTATGAGCGTCGTCGGCGACCGCGAACTGGAGGGCTACCGTGTTTCCAGTTCCTGGGCCAAAGAACAGCACGTTTATTTTGTGATCCGGTTTTCAAGGCCGTTTTTCAACTCCAAAGTGCTCGACCTTTCCCAAAATCCGCGGGTGTCGCAACGCTCCGTCACGAGTAAAGAGATCGTCGGGCTGCTCGATTTTTATAGTTACGAAGGACTGCCCGTGGTGGTCGCGGTCGGTATTTCAGCCGTTAGCGTTGAAGGCGCCCGGAAAAACCTGGAAGCCGAATGTAATCATTTCGATTTCGACCGGGTGAAAACAGAAACCCAGGCCAAATGGGCCGCGCAACTCGGCAAAATTGACGTACAGGGCGGTTCGGATGCTCAAAAAACCGCGTTTTACACGGCACTTTACCACACCATGCTCGCGCCCAATATTTATTCCGATACGGACGGGCAATACCGCGGTCGCGACATGAAAACTTACCAAACCAATGGCCACGACCAATACACCGTGTTTTCTCTCTGGGACACTTACCGCGCCTGCAACCCCCTGTACACCATCCTGGAACCCAAAAGAACGGGCGATTTTATACAAACCTTCCTGCGCCAGTACGAACAGGGCGGCCTGCTGCCCATCTGGGAACTGGGCGCCTGCGAAACCGACTGCATGATCGGCAACCACGCCATTCCGGTGATCACCGATGCCTGGCTAAAAGGCATCCGCGGCTACGACGGCAACCAGGCCCTCGAGGCCATGCTTACCAGCGCCAACCAGGACCGCTACGGACTGAAATGGTATAAAAATCTGGGCTACATTCCTTCCGACGAAGAACCCGAATCGGTGTCCAAAACCCTCGAATATGCTTTCGACGACTGGTGTATCGCGCAAATGGCCCGCGACCTGGGCCGTAAAGACGTTTATGACATGTTCATCCGCCGGGCGCAGTACTATAAAAATGTGTTTGACCCCTCTGCGGGCTTTTTCCGCGCGAAAAACAACGCCACCTGGCACGAACCCTTCGACCCCTTCGAAGTAAACTTCAACTACACCGAGGCCAACGCCTGGCAATACCGCTTCGCCGCGCCGCAGGACGTGTCAGGCATGATGCGCCTGGCGGGCGGGCGAGAGGCCTTTGCCGCCCAACTGGATTCCCTCTTTTCGGCCAAAGCCCAAACAACAGGCCGCCAACAAGCCGATATTACCGGCCTCATCGGCCAATACGTGCAGGGCAACGAGCCCAGCCACCATATCGCATACCTGTACAATTTTGCCGGCCAGCCCTGGAAAACCCAGCAGCGGGTCCGGCAAATCCTCGACGAGCAGTATTCCGACCGGCCCGACGGCCTGAGCGGTAATGAAGACTGCGGCCAAATGTCGGCTTGGTACGTGTTTTCCGCCCTCGGATTTTATCCGGTCGTGCCTGCCGGCGGCCAATACGTTATCGGAACGCCGCTGTTCGAAAAAGCCGTGATCCGGCTCGACAATGGCAAAACGTTTACCATCGAGGCGCCCGGCGTTTCTTCCAAGCATTGTTATATCCGCTCTGCCTCCCTCAACGGGCAGCCTCTGACGAAAACCTGGTTTACGCACGATGACCTGCTCAAAGGCGGCGCACTGACTTTTGAAATGTCGGATCAACCCGCCGGTTGGGGCAAAAACGACGCCGATTGCCCGGTTTCCGCCATCGACGAAGCACTGATCGTGCCCGTGCCCTATATCACCGGAGCCAAACGGGTTTTTCAGGACAGCCAGAACCTGACCCTGGGTTGCGCCGACCCTGCAGCAGTTATTTACTACCTGATCAAAAAGGACCGGGATTCCCCGGACGGTGATTACCGGCGTTATGAAAACCCCATTCCGATCCGGGAAAATACATTGATCAAATTTTATGCTGAACGGGAAGGCGATAAAAGCCCCGCTGCAGAAGCGGAATTTTTTAAACTCCGTTCCGACCTGCGCGTGTCGCGGTATGCCAATCAATACAATCCGCAATACACGGGCGGCGGCGACCAGGCTCTGGTAGACCTTCAGCCAGGCGGCGCCGATTTCCGCTCCGGACGCTGGCAGGGCTACGAGGGCGTCGATCTCGACGTGGTGATCGATCTGGGCAGCCTCAGGCCGCTGCAAAAACTCAGCGTCAATTTCCTGCAGGACGAAAATTCCTGGATTTTTTTTCCAACAAAAATAAAAGTCGAAACGT
This sequence comes from uncultured Bacteroidota bacterium, assembly GCA_937926185.1. GTDB lineage: Bacteria > Bacteroidota > Bacteroidia > Chitinophagales > Saprospiraceae > M3007. The sequence goes on from CALEYM010000584.1 coordinate 6,426, forward strand.
CTAACGACGGTGAACACTTCGCCCCTGCCGGAGAAACCGGCAATGACATTCCGCCAACCGCGACCGGTTCGTTACAGCGCAAATGGACCATTTTGTTTGAAGGCATCGAAGCCCGCTACGTGCGCGTGGTGGGCGTTTCCCTGGGCCAGTGCCCGCCGGGACACAAAGGCGCCGGCAACCCCTGCTGGTTGTTTGTGGACGAAGTACACGTGGAATGACGTATTTTTACGAACTTTGTACCCTTAGCACCCAAATCCCTTGCACCGTGCCGCATTATCGTATCATACTCCCACTCGTTCTTGTATTCCTGTCGGTAGCCGGACTATCAGCACAGGACGTGGAAGAGTTGGAACATTCTACCGCGGAGGTAGACAACCTGCTTGAAAAAGCCCGGGGCCTGCGTTCCGACGCTGAAATGTACGCCGCGGCCAACCAAAGCCTGGCCATTGCCCGCGACCTGCGCTACGACGGCGGCGTTGTGCGCGCTTCCATCCTGCTGGCCCAGGTGTGCGTACGAACAAACAAGGTGGAGGAAGCCCTGCAACATTACCTGGAAGCCGAGGAAAAATTGCAACCCGGCGAGACCCAGGCGCCTTTGTTATTGAATAAATCCGCTTTGATAACGGTCTATTCGGGCCTGGGCGATCTTTTTTTTCAGCAAAACCTGTACGACAGCGCCCGGCGCTACTACCGTAAAATACTTGCACTGTCGCCGCAAAACTATCCGGTGATGGAAAAAGCGGCCGACGCCTGCCTGCATGAAATGCGTTTCGACAGCGCCGAAACGATTTACCGGGAACTCATCGCGCATTTTAAAGCGGAAGGCGATAATGCCAAGCTGGTGCAGATACACCAAAAAATGGCCAATGCCTACAGCAACGCCGGCAACACCGGTAAAGGTTTATATTATTACCTTACCATAGAAGACATCGTGGAGCGCTACGGCAGCCCGGAGGAAAAAGCCGTGATGTACAATAATATGGGCAAACAATACGCCGTGCTCCACGATTATCCCAAGGCGCTGGAATATTTTAAAAAATCTGAAATACAGTGCAAATTCGTTACCTGCGATTACCTGCAGGTACTGTACGCCAACATGGGCATCGCTCTGCACAATACCGGCAACAGCAAAGCCGGCATCGACTATCTGCTGAAAGCGCGGCGCCTGCTGGAAGCGCAAAAAGACTGGCCCTCTGTTGCCAACCTGGAACACCTGACGGCCCGGGTGTATTTCAGCGACCGGGATGTGTACAACGCTCTGACGCATAACAACGAGGCCATCCGCTTCGCCACCGATACGCGCCAAAACGACGTCCTGGCCAATGCTTACCGCACTGCCGCCGACATTTATTACCAGTTGTACGACTTCGAAAAGGCCTTCGATTTTTACCAGAAATACCTCATTCTAAACGACTCGATGCGCCTCAAAGAGCAGGCCCGCCAGCAAAGCATCGAACAGCAGCGCACCCTGCTCAGTGCGGCGGAAGGGCAGATCAAATACCTGATCGCCCGCCAGAATTTCAAAGACCTCGAATTGCAGCAGTCGCGCTACGAACAGGAACGCCTGAAATTGCTCAATGAAAACCTCGCGCTCGAAACCGAACGCCGGAAAGACGAGGTGCGGTTACTGCAAATACAGCAAGATGTCGATCAGGCCAAACTGCGGGAAAAAACCCTGCAGGCCCTTCAGGCCCAGCAACAACTCCGGCTGAAAGAACAACAACTGGACGCCAAAGAAAAAGAAGGCCTGATCGCCAGCCTCCGGCAAAAAGAACAGATCGACCGGACCCAGCGGCTCGCCGATAGCGTCCGGGTGGTACAACTTCGCCAGGATCAGGAATTCCAGCAACGGGAACAGGAGAATTTTAAAAAATTTGCCTACGGCCTGGGCGGTCTGGGCCTTATCATCGCGATCCTGCTGGGGATCGGTTGGGCGCTGGCCCGGCGCGCGAGCCGCCGGCTGGCCATTCAAAACCGGAAAATAGAAGCGCAAAAGGAACAGATCGAACTGGAACGCCAAAAGAGCGACCGGCTGTTGCTCAATATCCTGCCCGATGAAGTCGCCCAGGAATTGCGTACGCATGGCTATGCCAGCCCGAGGTTCTATGGCGCGGCCACGGTTATATTCACCGACTTTCTCAATTTTACCAAACTTTCCCAAACCCTCACGCCCGAACGGCTGATCGACGAACTGGACGAATGTTTCCTGGCATTTGATGAAATTTGCGAAAAATACGGTCTGGAAAAAATCAAGACCATCGGCGACGCCTTTATGTGCGCCGGCGGCTTGCCGGTGCCCAACGAAACCCACCCGGTCGACGCGGTAAAAGCCGCCCTTGAAATGCTCGCCTGGCTGGAGCGCCGCAACCGGGAGAACCCCAACGCCGTGTTTCGCGACATGCGCATCGGCGTACACACCGGCCCGGTGATCGCCGGCGTGATCGGCAAAAACAAATTCGCCTACGACATCTGGGGCGACGCCGTCAACCTCGCCGCCCGGCTCGAAGAACTCGGCGAACCAGGCCGCGTCAATATCTCGGGGGCCACCTGCGAAGAAGTAAAACACCATTTTCACTGCGCCTACCGCGGCAAAAAAGAGGTGCACAACAAAGGGCTTGTCGACATGTATTTCATTGAAGGGCTTGCCGCTTCAAACGGCAATGGCCACGCCAAACCGGCAAGCGAAAACTAATTTAACCACTCCAACGCTTTTTTAATGGCTTCATCCTGCTCCGGTTCAGCGTCCGGAACAAAGGTCGCCGGCACGTCCGCGGGGATGCTGTCCTTGTACAAACGCCCCTCCCGGTCGGCCAAATAACTCGTCGCGATAGACATGGTCACACCGGCGGGCAATTGTTTCCAGTCGGTTTCGGTGGTGAAACCCGCCGTTGGCTCGCCCAAAAAACGCGTATTGGGCCGCCCTTTAAAGGCGACGGCCACCACTTCGCCCGAACTGACGGTGTACCGGCTGGTCAGCACGGCCACTTTGGGCGGTTCCGGGAAAGGGCATAGGTTTTCCTGATCGACACTGCGGTGAACATTGTAGTACACATCGCCGTCCTTTATGCTCCAGGTGGAAAAACGGTTGCTGTCGCCGTCGAATGATCCGCCTATCTCACCTTCGCCAATCAAATTGGCTACGCCGGCCAGCATGGGGAACATGTTGCCGCCGCCGTTGTACCGCAGGTCGACGATCCAATGCCGCGCGCCCAGCGCCTGTAGCGAACATACCGCCGCCTGCAACGGCGCCGCCAGCAGGGCATTATCGCCCATAGGCATACCTACCAGGCGCAGATAACCGGTTTGACCGGGCAGCATTGCCGACTGAAATTGCTGCCGGCCCGACTGAATGGCGCCCCACACCTTGGGATCGATCGTCTGCTGGTATGGCGTGGGCTCGCCCTGGTACCAACCAATCGGCCTTCCCTTGAAAAAGAACCGGGCATGCGGGTCGTGCATTTCATCCAGCATGTACTGCAGGGTTGGGCGAAGATCCAAAACCGTTTTGGAAAAACCGGCCCGCCATTTCGCCCCTTCCCGCAGGGCATCCCAGTTTACCGTGTGGCGAAAAAGGGAGAAACGTTGCGCGTGCAAAATGGCGCTGTCGAGGCAGGCTTCCAGGCTGTCTGGGAGTTGGGCAGTACTGAAAACGGGGGGCAAAAAGAGTGTTAAAAAAAGTAAAATGCGTATTTTCTTCATAACAATGAATGTCGGCTTAAAGGAGCAATAACGTATTTTCCGCTAATAATAAGTTAAGATATTAAATAAAACTTAAGGCGCAGCCCAGGATACGGCGTCGCCTGCTTTTGGGTTTAAATTAAGGCGGCTAA
>CALEYM010000585.1 GCA_937926185.1 uncultured Bacteroidota bacterium
GCCTCGCTACGCTCGGCATTCCAGAGCGCTTGGGAAAATGTCGAGCGCAGCGAGACATCCGATGGAAAATATTGATTATCAATACTCTGTCATGTCGACCGAAGGGAGACATCTGAAAATAATTTAAAATTAAGGAGCCCCCTTCTCCTCACAAATCCAATTTCTCATTCAACCGCTTCGCAATCTTCATCTTGTACTTATTCGTCATCCGTGCATAAATCGCTGTCGTTTTTGAAGAGGTATGCCCCAGATAGGCTTGCACGGCTTCCAGGGGCACATCGTTTTCCAGCAGCACCGTGGTGGCAAACGTATGCCGGGCAACGTGATGTGTCAGTTTCTTCTTTACACTGGCGAAGTCAGCAATGATCTTGAGGTAGGTGTTCACCTTCTGGTTGACGAAAGATGGAATGATTCGTCCAGTTACCTCGCGGAGATGATCGTATTTGTGGTAGATTTCCAGGGCTGGCTTCAACATCGGGATGGCCAGCGGCTCCTCCGTTTTTTGCTGTTTGAGGTAAATCCAAAAATGACCGTCCTCGTCGGGCCTTACGTTTGGGCTTCGCAGCTCCTGGGCGTCGGTAAAGCGCAGGCCTGTGTAGCAGGAAAATAGGAATATATCACGGACCTTGTCCAGGCTCAGGTTATCGAATTTCAGTTCGCGGATGCGTTGAAGTTCCTCCTTGGTCAGGTGGTCGCGGTGTACTGTCTTATTTTTCAGTTTGAACTCGGCATACGGGTTCCCGGCAAGGATGCCGTCTTTCACGGCTTGGAGCAGGATTGTTTTGAACTTGGTGTGGTACTTGTTCGCCGTGTTTCGGGCCATGGGCTGGCCTGACTGCTCCGCAGGTGTGGTTACCAGGTAGTAATCAAATTCCTGCACCAATTTGTGATCGACTTCCTGCACGGAGATGTCCTTTTTCTTCAGCGTAGACAGAAAGGCCTGCACATGCCCCAAAGTCGTTCGGTAATGTTGCAACGTGCCCGGTACGTATTCGCGGGTGAGCCTGCTGATGCGGCTGATGTACTCGTTGAAATATTGTACCAAAGAAACCGGTGTTTCCAGTTCCGCTGCAGCCGGATCTTTGCCCCGAAAAATATCCTTCAGGATTTTAGCCGACACCTCCCGGCCTTCCATTTCCATCTGGCGTTTCTGCTGGCGGATGGTTTCTTCCACATGGCTCAGGTATTCCTTCAGGCGGGCGTCGCGCAGTGGCGCGCCGGCGGCATCGTTCCACTTGTCCGGCATGCAGTTCTCACCGGTGTACAACTCCGCCTTCTTGCGCTGATAGGTGATCCGGCAGTACACCGGGAAGCCCCGATGGTTGGGCGCGGCATCTTTTTTCAGGTAGAAATGAATGCTTGCATTGGCATAAATCATCAGTGAAACGCTGCTTTTAGTGAAACAATGATGATGCAAAGGTGCCGGAAAGGTGAAACAAAGTAAAGGGGGATAAAAAACAAAACCGCCGTAACTCATTGACTTGAAGCGAGTTACGGCGGTTTAAAATATTTCCGGAGGTATCGAGCGGATTCGAACCGCTGTAGCAGGTTTTGCAGACCTGTGCCTAACCACTCGGCCACGATACCTTATTTTTTCTCCCTCCCCTTCAGGGGAGGGTCGGGGTGGGGTTTCAGGGGAGGGACGGGGTGGGGTTTTTAAGAGGGATGGTGGGGTTGGGGCCGCAAAGATAACACCTTTTCCCGCATTCCGCGCAAGCCTTTTAAAAAAAGAAATTTTTCACGGAATCATCTGCGGCGCTGTCGGTAATACGGCAAACACTGTTCTATATTTGGGCGCCTTAACCGATGTTATTTTTTTTCACGCCGTCTGCCAGACGGCATTACAACTAACACATGGGCAACGAATTACAAACGCTCGACTACGTCGTTTTTCTCACCTACTTCGTCATCGTATCCGGCTACGGCTACTGGATTTACCAGCGCAAAAAAGCCGCCGTGACCAGCGCTAACGATTTTTTCCTCGCCGAGGGCGCCCTCACTTGGTGGGCTATCGGGGCTTCGCTCATCGCCTCCAACATCAGTGCCGAGCAGTTCATCGGCATGTCGGGTTCGGGTTTTGCCATGGGGTTGGCCATTGCTTCATACGAGTGGATGGCGGCACTGACGCTGATCGTGGTGGCGGTGTTTTTTATGCCGGGTTACATCCAGAACAAGATTTTCACCATGCCGCAGTTCCTGGAGAAGCGGTACAGTCCGCTGGTGGCCACGATGATGGCGGTGTTCTGGCTGCTGGTGTATATTTTCGTTAACCTCACGTCTATTTTATACCTGGGCGCCATCGCGGTGTCTACTATTTCGGGATTCAGTTTTACGGCCTGCGCAACGTTTCTGGCCGTTTTTGCCATCATCATTACGCTGGGCGGCATGAAAGTGATCGGCTACACCGACGTGATCCAGGTGGCTATCCTGGTACTGGGCGGCCTGGCCACCACTTACCTGGCGCTCAACCTCGTGGCCGACCAGGTAGGCGGCGGCGGCATGTGGGCCGGACTGACGATGCTGCGCCAGGAGGCGCCGGGACATTTTCACATGATCTTCGACAAATCGAACCCGTACTATAAAGACCTGCCCGGCATGACCGTGCTCATCGGGGCCATGTGGATCGCCAACCTCAACTACTGGGGCTGCAACCAGTACATCACCCAACGCGCCCTCGGCGCCAAACTGGAAACCGCGCGTAACGGCCTGCTGTTCGCCTCTTTCCTCAAACTGCTCATGCCCATCATCGTGGTGCTGCCGGGTATCGCGGCCTACGTGCTGCACCAGAAAGGTATGTTCCAGCAGGAAATGGTGGACGCCGCCGGCACCGTGAAACCTGACAAAGCCTACCCCGTGCTGCTCAACCTGCTCGGGCCGGGGCTGAAAGGCCTTTCCTTTGCCGCACTAACCGCCGCCATCGTGGCCTCGCTGGCCGGCAAAGCCAACTCCATCGCCACCATTTTCACCCTCGATCTCTATAAAAAATACTGGGATAAAGAAGCCAGTGAAACAACCCAGGTGCGCATCGGCCGCTGGGCTATCATCGCATCCATGATCATCGCCGTCGCGGTGGCGCCGCAGTTGCAGCGGCTCGAACAGGGCTTCCAGTTCATCCAGGAATTTACGGGCCTGATCTCCCCCGGCGTGGTGGCGATCTTCCTGCTCGGCTTCTTCTGGAAACGCGCCACGGCCACAGCCGCGCTCGTGGCTGCCCTGGCAACCATCCCCATGGGCTTCGGCATCAAATTCCTGATGCCTGAAGTGCCTTTCCTCGACCGCATGGGCTGGGTGTTCCTGGTGCTGGTAGCCCTCATGGCCGTCATCAGCTTAGCCGACCCGAAGAGCAAAGACAATCCGAAAGCGATGAAGGTCGATATCGAACAATTCCGCACTTCGCAGACTTTCGCGATTGGGGCGCTGCTGGTGATCGGGATTTTGGCGGCGTTGTATATTGTTTACTGGTAAACACCCTACTGCCTCTCCCGCCATTCCTTCGGCGTGATCCCGAACTCCTGTTTGAAGATACGTCCGAAGTAACTGGGATCATTAAAACCGGTATCCATCGCGATGGCCGTGATGCTGTTGGCCGGGTCGCGCAGCATTTCTTTGGCCCGGTTGAGCCGGACGTGCCGGATGAACCGGACGGCTGACAGGCCGGTCAGGGCGGTCAGTTTTCGGTGCAGGTTGGCCGTGCTCATACCCGCTTCGCGGCACAGTTTTTCGACGCTGAAGGCGTAGTCGTCGAGGTGGCGTTCCACGATCTGGCGGATGGCCAGCACAAATTTATCCTCGGCCTGTTCGGCGGCGGGCGGCGCGGCCAGTCCCGCTACGCCGAGGTAATGCTGCTGCAGGCGCCGGCGCGATTCGATCAGGTTGTCGATATGCGCCAGCAGCTCGTCCCGCTCGAAGGGTTTGGCGAGGTAGGCGTCGGCGCCGTGGTGCAGGCCGTCTACCCGGCTGGTCATATCGGCTTTGGCGGTCAGCATGATCACCGGGATATGGCTGGTGCGGGGGTCATTTTTCAGCGTCCGGCAGGCCTCGAACCCGTCCACGTAAGGCATCATCACGTCGGAAATGATCACATCGGGGATGATTTCGGCGGCGATGTCGATACATTCGCGGCCGTTTCGGGCGACGGACAGGTTGTAGCGCCCGGCCAGACAGGAAACCAGGTAGGTGACCACGTCGGCATTGTCTTCGGCGATCAGGATGAGCGGACATTCGGGCGCCGTGCCGGTTTGAATCGCGCCGCTGTGGGGTTCGGGCGCCGCTGTTCCGCGGGAAACGTTGTCCGCACCGGGCCATTCGCCGGCAGGGGGTGTGGAAATGCCCCGCTGCACCGGCAATACAACCGTCATTTCGGTGCCCTGCCCCGGCCGGCTGCCGGCCCCGATACTGCCCCCCATGAGTTTTACCAGTTCCCGCGTGAGGGCCAGACCGATACCCGTGCCTTCGCCCTGCCGGTTGGCCGCGGGATCGACCTGATAAAAGCGGTCGAAGATGTACGGCAGTTTGTCTTCATTGATGCCAATGCCCGTATCCCGCACGCGGATGACCAGCGCATTGCCGGCCGCGGCAGATTGTTCCGGATTTTTCAGCCGCAAATCCACGTACACATGTCCGCCGGCCGGGGTGAATTTGATGGCGTTTGTCAGCAGGTTGGACAGTACCTGCCGGATTTTTTCAGGATCGTAATCCATGGTCAGGGTTTCCGGCACCGCGTGGAAATGGAGTTGCAGTCCTTGATGGCCCGCATAGGAGTCGAAACTTTCGAGCAGGTATTTCACGTAATTCACCAGGTCGCCCTGTTGCAGGTGCAGGGGCATTTTCCCGCTTTCGAGTTTGGCCAGGTCGAGCATCTGATTGACCAGTTCGAGCAGGCGGTTGCTGTTGCGTTTGATCAGGGCGGTACCTTGTTCGAGCCAGGTTTCCGGCTGCTCGCGTACCTGGTCGGCCATGCCGGATATGACCGTCAGGGGTGTGCGGAATTCGTGGGTGATATTGGCGTAAAGGCGGGTTTTGAAGGCGTCGAGTTCTTTCAGGCGGATGGTTTCGGCGTGTTCGAGTTTCTGGTTGATTTGATGGGTGTACAATGTATAGGCAATGCCCGCGAAAACCGCGAAATATGCCAGATAGGCCCACCAGGTTTTCCACCATGGAGGCAGTACCGTTATGCGCAATACAACATCTTTCCGGTTCCAAATGCCGTAATTATTGGCGTTTCGCACCCGAAAGACATACTTGCCGGGTCGTACGTTGTGGTAGGTCACTTCTCCGTCACGCAGATCATATCGCCAGTTTTGGTCGTAGTTTTCGAGCATAAATTCAGTTTGGTTTCCTGAAAAGTCAAAGGCGCTCAGTTGGAAGGTAAATCCGTTTTGGTCATGCCCCAGACGTATTTCGTTAGTTTTCCACACAGGCATGGAAAGTACGCCGCCGGCGCCGGGAACTTGTGGCGTGTTGAATAAATTAAAACCCGTCACGGCAATGTCGCTGGCCGGGCCGGTTGTTTGCAGTTGTCTGATCTTCTTTGGGTTAAAAGAAATAAAACTACCATTGCCGGCGAAAAACAGTTCGTCGTTTTTATTTCTGAAACAAGCGCCCCAGCCCATACTTGACACCGGCATTCCCTGGGCTTCCCTAAAGGTGAAAAAGGTTTCAGTTTCCGGATCGAATACCATCAGGCTGTTTATGGTGGAAAACCATATCCGTCCGTCATTACCCGACCGGAGCGCGCGCACGGCAGAAGCAGGCAGATGATTGTTGCCCAATGTATATTTCCGAATCTGCCCGGTTTTGGGGTTTAACATGCGGATACCGTGTGCAAAGTCGCTATACCAGATATTACCGGCTGCGTCCTCATCCATACAAAAGGCCACACCGATGTCGCCCGTATTTTCGAAGTGCTCGAACCGTCCGGTACGGGCATCAAAGCGATCGAGGAAAAGTGGCGTTTGGGGGTCGTTGCAATGACAACCGCCGCCTGCCCAGATGTTGCCCATGCGATCTTCCATGATCCAGCGGATCATATTGCCCGCGATAGAGCCCGGATTGGCCGGGTCGTGTATAAAATGCTCAAACCTGCCTGTCGCGGGATCGAGCCGAAGCAGGCTTCCGCCGAAGGTCCCCACCCAGATAAAGCCCCTGCTGTCCTGAAAAATACAATCAATTTGTGCCTTGGGCAGGCCGTGCGGATTACCCGGCTCGTTTTTGAATACACGATATGCCCCTGTGACCGGATCTACCCGGATAAGTTCATCGCCCGTACCGGCCCATATCTGATCATCCTTATCTTCCAGGATACAGAACACTTCACGGCCGGTAAATTTTGCGGAAGCAGACAATTCCAGATACGGAAAAGTCCTGTTACCGTTACGGTCATAGCTGTGCAACAGGGCGGCTGGCCCCTGGGCGCCCAACCAGATTTTACCATTGCGGGCTTCCAGTATGCCCATGATCCAATCGTTGGTTTGAAAGGCGGCATGCTGATAAAAGGAAAAAAACGATTGCCGGGGCCGGATTCTCAGCACCATCCCACCGCTTTGGCCGCAGGCAATCCAAACAGTGCCATCCCTTGTTTGGCAGAAGTTCCAGATAAAATTGGTGCCCAGCCGCCCTGCTCCGTCGCCTTCTTCGAAATGATGCATTTTGTTCGACTCCGGGTCGTATACATTTAGTCCGCCGAAAAATGCGCCGATCCAGATGCGCCCATCCTGGTCTTCGCGGATAAATGTGACTCCGCTCATTTCCTGCTGCCGCACCGGTTTATTGCTCAGATAGGGTCTGGAAAGTTTGGATGGATTGTTCCGGTGATATGCCAGGCGGGTTATTGCGCCGGTTTCCCGGTTCATCAGATGGAGTCCGTCTCCCATTGTCCCGATCCAAAAATTGCCTTTGCTGTCTTCAAAAATGGCCCTTACCCTGTTGTCGGCAAGGCTGTTAGGGTTAGCCGGGTTGTGAAGGTAACGGGTGAAAGATTCCGAATTGGGATGATACCGGTTCAGACCGCCGGGCCGCCCTCCCGCCGGATCCCAGGGGAAACCGCAACCAACCCAAAGCAGACCTTTTTTGTCCACATACAGTGCCCGCACGAGGTTATAGCTGAGGCTCCGCGGGTTGCGAGGGTTGTGAAAAAAGCGACGGAACTTTCGGGTTTGAGGGTCAAAGCGGTTCAGCCCGTCATGGGTACCCACCCAGATGAAACCACGCCGGTCTTCTGTGATCACGGAAACGTAATTATTACTCAGGCTGGCGGAGTCTCCCGGATCATTTTTATAGTTGGTAACGTTTTCGGCCACGGGGTCGAATACCGATATCCCGTGGCCGAAATGCGCCAGCCAGAGTAACCCTTTACTGTCGATAAATATCCACTCGATGTAATTATCGGCAATCGAATTGTCGTTGTATGGATCGCGGCGATAGGCGACAAAGCGGTAACCGTCGTACCGGTACAGCCCGTCCTGCGAAGCGAACCAGAGAAAGCCTGTCGAATCCTGGGCAATACATTGCACCATGTTGCTGCCGGATTCGCCGGGCAGTTTGAAGATTTCGAACTGAGGGTTAAAACCGGAAAGATATGTTGACTGCTGTGCCGGAAGAGAACCGGCAAGCGACCAAGATAGGGCGGCGAAGAGCAACGCGAAGCGATCCAAACAAGTTTTCATTTGCCGGGCCGGGAATCGGTTTATTTTTCTCCAATGGCTTTTTTACCCGACAAAATTAAACTACGGATCAAATTCGTCAAATTTTTTTACCCTACTTCCATCCATCCACCACCGTCACCTTATCTCCCACCGCTATCCACCTGTCCACGGCGGCTTTGTGGGCTGCGTGGGCTTCGTATTGAGCCAGGGCTTCTGCCGAACTGAAGGTCATAATAAACGTATATTGAAACGGGCTGGCAGGGTCTCCATTCTTCAGCATGGTGCAGGATTTCATTCCTTCAACGTCAGCCCTGACGCTATTGAACTTGTCAAAAATGTATTGTACATCCGAATCTTTCGCTTCCGGTTTAAAGGAGGCCAGTAAAATATGGTAAAGTGCCTTGCCGCTTTTTTCATACGAGCTCAGGTTTACGACCTCCGTGCTCAGGATTTTCCAGCCGGCTTTTGTTTTTTTCATTACCCGGCTTTCCGTTTTATGCATTTCGCCGTTGGCATCGTTTAATTTGTCGTACTGATCAAACACGATAAAAGCCAGCTTACCGTCCCGTTCCACTTTAACGTTTTCCCGCCGGAAAGACACATCATACTTTTTCCGGCCCTGAAATGCCGCTTTAAAGGTTTTGTCTATGGCAGTCCAACCCTTTACTACAAAAACATTATTTTGCTCCGTATAGGAAAAATAGTCGTTTTCCGTTTGGCACCAATACGATTTCCAGGTTTCAAAATCGGCGTTGGCAAATGCCTCCGTTTCTTTTTTCAGGATGTTCAGGAGGTCTTCGTCTTTCTGTGCATGGGGGGCTGAAGTGAGAACGGTGAGGAAGAATGGAAATAAAAACAGGATTTTCATTTTGAATGGAATTGAGTTATGGTATGAAAATGCTTTCTGGTATAAATCCGGTTTGGCTACCTGTATACCATCTGTATAAAATTCTGTGTAGGTTCCCAGAGAACTGATCGACCCTGCCTCGTTGGGCAGGCCTGTCCCGTACTGCAGGTCGTGGGGGCGAGGTCACTCGCGGGCGGGAATTATGCGTAACCCACGCTCAGCGGTAACGGCCCCGGTTCCTTCGCTACGCTCAGGATGACACGCTCCCGGGAGGACAATGATAAATTGAAATGCAACTTGTTACACAGAAAATATAGTTCACGGCTTATTCAGTTCCCCTTCAAACGTCACCGTGCCTTCGCCCACCGTGCCGGGATTTGTGTTTGGCAACGCGGCTTTACCGCTGTAAACTCCGCTGCCGGTAGCGCCTTCAAAACGACCGGTTCCGCTGGTGATCAGGTAATCGCCGTTGAACAGAACGCCCTGCGGGTTGTTGGGGTCGGGCTGAACCAAGCCCCAATAATGGCCAATCAGCGTGCTGCCATTGGCGGCGGTAAAAACCATGTCGCCGGTTTGTGCGGGGGGAAATACGGTGAAATTCACCTGCGAATTGGAGAACCAGGCGCTTTTCCCGAGGTGCAGGCCCTTGCCTTTGCCGGGAATTTCCATCACAAGAAAGGGCGGCGGGTCAATCACTTTCGGGGCCGTTACGTAAGTCGCATTGAACGGCACGGTGGCGTCGCGGTCGGCAACAGATACATCGGATGCGATTTGAGATTCGGGATTTTCTTTGGCGCAGCCGGCCAGCAGCAGGGTCAGGGTACAGAGGATCATCCAGTTTTTCATAAGCAGTGGTTTTAAAAAGTGAAAAATAATGCCGGCAAAATTCACCCGCATATCGAAGCAAATGCCCGGACAAATCCCTCAAATACCCGGACAAATCGCTCAGATACGCATACTGGCGATAACCGAAAGATATTTTTCCTGTTTACGGATTACTTTTCGCCCGTTGTTGCGTTACATAGATGAACCATCCCGTTCACGCGCCAAAATGTTCCGACCACGTTCCCTATATTACTCTTTTCCCATTCGCCTGCTGGTGTTGCACTTCCGCAATCACCTGATGCTGATCGGGTTGTGGGTATTTCTTGCCCTGTTGATGACCGGGGCGGCGGGGCGATTTTTTGGAATTTATTACCTGCTGCTCACGCCTGAGTACCACGGACTGGTCAACTTCTGGAGTTTTTTTATCACCGGAACGGCTTGCGGGGCATTTTTCCTGATCTGGAACCTGACCACTTACCTGCTCAGCGCGCACCGCTTCCCCTTTCTGGCCACGCTGGAAGCGCCGTTCACCAAGTTCGGCATCAATAACTTTATCATCCCGCTCGCTTTTCTGGTCACTTTTCTGATCGCCTCCACCCGCTTTCAGTGGTTCGACGAACTGACCGACGGTTGGGAGATCGTGCTGAACATCGCCGGGTTTCTCGGTGGCATGCTGGCCATGATCGGGCTGCTGGCAGCCTACCTGCATCTGACCAACAAAAACATCGCGTCCTTTTTGCGTCCCGGACAATTCACGCCCCGGCCGGGCAGCAAACTGCTGGCCCCGGGCTACCGGCTGCCTACCCTGTGGGAAATCCGCGCCGGCGCCACCCGCTGGCGCGTCGATACCTACCTGACCGAACGCCTGCGCCTGCGCCCTGTGCGCAGCGTCAGCCACTACGACCCGGAAATATTGGGCCGGGTGTTTCGCCAAAACCACTTCAACGCCGTCGCCGTACAGGTGATAGCTGTGCTGCTGCTTATGTTGCTGGGGCTTTTTATGGACGAGCCCTGGGCGCGTATCCCCACCGGCGCCACCGTTTTCCTGCTGGCCAGCATGGCCATGGCCATGTTCGGCGCCATCACATTCTGGTTTCGGCATTGGGGAACGCTGGTGTTTATCCTCATAATGATCGCGGTAAATTACACCACGGGCCTGGGATTTTTCCACTACCGAAACCGCGCCTACGGGCTCGATTACCGCGAAGAAAAAAGGGCGGAATACAATTATAAAGTGCTGGAAGACATCGGTTCTGCCGCGCAGGTGGCGCAGGACAAGGCGCAAACCCGCGCCATTCTCGACAACTGGCTGGCTAAAAACCGCGCCGCGGGCGTCGAACGGCCCAAACTGGTGCTGGTGTGCGTCAGCGGCGGCGGCATGCGCTCGGCGCTCTGGACGATGCAAACCCTGCAACGAGCCGACGAAGCCACCCAGGGGCGCCTGCTCCGCCAAACGGCACTCATCAGCGGCGCTTCGGGCGGTATCCTCGGCGCGGCTTACCTGCGCGAAGTCATGCTCCGCCAAAAGCAAGGGCAGTCTGTTGCGGTGCATGACAGCACACTGATTGAGGACATGGGTCGCGATCTGCTGAATCCCGTGAGTTTCGCCATCCTGTCCAACGACCTGTTCTTTCCCGTCAGCACCTTCGAATCGGCGGGTTTCACCTACCGGAAAGACCGCGGCTACCTGCTGGAACGCCAGTTGAACGAAAACTGCCGGGGTTTTCTCGGCAAACGCCTCGCCGATTACCGCCTGCCCGAGCAGGAAGCCAAAATCCCGATGATGGTCATTTCGCCGTTCATCCTCAACGACGCGCGCCGCCTGCTCATCAGTCCGCAGGGGGTGTCGTACCTGATGCGTCCGCCCGACGACCGCCGCCGCTCTATCGGCACTGAAATCGACGGCGTGGACTTTGGCCGCCTGTTCGCCCGGCAACAAGCCGACAGCCTGGCCTTCACCACGGCCCTGCGCATGAACTGCACCTATCCGTTCATCCTGCCCAACACCCGCCTGCCCTCCCTGCCTTCCCTGGAAGTGATGGACGCCGGCTTCCGCGACAACTACGGCGTTGCCACCGCCACGCGTTTTGTGCAGGTGTTTCAGGACTGGATCCGCGAAAACACCGCCGGGGTACTCATCCTGCAAATCCGCTGCTGGGAAAAAATCGAACCCGTCACCGAAGCCGACGATAAAGGCATCATCGAAAGCCTGTTCTCGCCCTTCAGCGCCGCGGCCAACCTGACGTCCATGCAGGACTTCGAACAGGACGCCGCACTATCCCTGCTCAACGACATGCTGGGAAAAAATCAACTCGAAGTGATCCGTTTCACCTACCGGCCCATGAAAAAGGAAAACGAAGCATCCCTGAGCCTGCACCTGAGCGCGCGGGAGAAGAAAGATATTCTCGAATCGTATTACCGGCCCGAAGTGGGCGTGAATGTGGAGGCGTTGAAAAGGGCGCTGGGGCACTGAGCCGGTTGATCTTTTCCATGGATATCCACGCGCCGTACATTGTGTTAAAAAATGTTTCCGCATGATCTTCAGATTTTCTACAATTTACACCTAACTTTGAAGTCAAATTTGATGACTATGACATTCACAGTCGAAATACTGGACAAGCACGCCCTGAACGTCCTCCGCGAGTTGGAGCAGATGCGTGTCATTCGACTTTTGCATCAACAGGCTAAACCAGCGATTGCAGCGACCGGGAAAAAAGAGTTCAAGGCGACCCGCCTTGACACTCGAGGATTCAAGTTCAATCGCGAAGAAGCCAATGAGCGATAAAATCTTTTTTGACACCAACGTTTTGGTCTATTGTTACACCGCGACAGAACCAAACAAAAAATCTGTCGCTGTTGATCTTGCTCAAAGTCCGGACGCTTGGGTCAGTACGCAAGTGCTGCAAGAGTTATCGAACACCCTTCGGAAAAAATTTGGCAAAGACTGGGCGGAAATAACCCTGACTGTGGATGAGGTTTGCCAGAATTTTGAAGTTTTCACGAATCAACCTGACACCCTGCGCGACGCAATACGCATCTCCGACAGATACGGCTATTCACTCTACGACAGCCTCATTTTGAGCAGTTCAATAGCCATCGGGTGCAAAATAGTTTACTCTGAAGATATGCAAAACGGGCAGGTTATTGACGGGTCCTTGACTATTGTAAATCCCTTCTTGCCGTAGATAAGCGAGACATAGAGTTGGGGGCTACTTACGAAACATGGGTTAAGATTTCAGCCCCCGCAAATCCAGCTCAAACCCCGGCAGCACCGCTTCTACGGACAAAACCCGATCGAATCCGTTAATTTCCTCCACCGATCCATCCGCCCGGTACACCCAGGCGCGTTCTTTCACCGGGTCGATCAGCCAGGCCAGCCGGACGCCGTTGGCGATCCAGCCCTCGGTTATTTTCTTTTTCAGTTTGGACAGCCGGTCGGTTTCGGAGCGCATTTCAATCACAAAATCCGGCACGATGAGGGCGATGTGTTTGCGTTCCTCGGGGCTGAGCCTGTTGATCTTTTCCAGCGATATCCACGCGCCGTCGGCCTTGTATTCGGCGCCGTCGGGCATGTCGAAGGAGGTAGAGGGGCTGAAGGTTCTTCCGGTTTTATCAGACAGGGCCCAATTTCCCAGGAGTGTAAAGGCCAGTCCTTCGTAATATCCGGAATCAAAAGTCATGGGCGGATGAATGGTGATGATTCCATACTTGTCGCGCTCGATTTTCAGATCGCTGTTTTTCAACACGAAATCGTGAAACTGTTCGCGGGTCATGCTGCTCCTGAACACCAGCGGCTCCCGGTATTGCAGGGCCCGGAGCGAACGCACCACATCGGCCGGAATGGCCGTCGAATAATCCGTCATGGCTAAATCTTTTGATACTGTGCTTCACAAATGTAATGGGTTTCAGGTTAAAAGTTCTGAAAGGTAGTACTCCCGGCAGGGAAAGCCGAAAGCCGGGGTGGGGATTTTTATATTTTTTTAAATTTAAATTGATATTAAAATACTGATTGTCTGCATGTTACACCTTTGGATTCTACAGCCAGCGCTCAGTCCTCCCATCATTTCTCCAACACCTTCACCTCCACCCGCTGGTTAGCGCGGTCTGCTTCTTTGGAAATGCCTTCCATCCGCGGCCGGGATTTCCCGTAGCCTTTGTACGTCAGCCGGTCGGGCGCCACGCCGTTGTCTGTCAGGTAGCGCACGACGGCGCGCGCGCGGTTGGCGGACAGCCCGGCGGCAAAGCGGTCGGTGGGCCGCAGGTTGGTGTGGCCGCCGATTTCGATCTTCAGGCTTGGGTGTCGTTTCAGGAACGTCGCCAGGGCCGCCAGCGTGCGGTATGATGCGGAGTCGAGGCGGTAGTCGTCGGCTTTGAAGTACACATGGCCGAGCTCGAGAATGCTACCGACGTGTAATGTTTCGATTTCAGGATTTCGACCGGCTTCAAACACTGTTTTTTCCGGCGCGGCGGGTTGGGTGGCTTTAGGCGCCGGCGAATTTTCAACTTTCTGCCTGACTTCCGGTTTGCGTTGCGCCGGCGTTGCTGCCCTGGCCGGGACCAGCGGCGGCGGCGCGAACTCGATCACGAGTTTGGCGCTGAGGTAGGCGTGGCCGCCCTGGTATGCCAAGCTGCCGACTTCGGCGAAGATGGTGTTGTCGACGTTGGTAAAAAAGTAATCCGTCACGTCGTACGTGTACGTCCGGTCGTACAGGAAAGCGGTTACGCTGCGAAAAAACATCCGGTCGCCATACCCGTTTACATGCGCCTCGTCGCGCTTGCCGGAAATGACCAGGCGCTTATTGATGTATATGCGCGCCGCGTCGTCGCAGTTGACCACCAGCGTAGCCTTCCGGATGGGATCGGCGCCGAGCGGCACCATCTTGCGAAACTGGTAGGCTTCTGCTTCCTCATCGGCTATGTAGTTCCGCCAGATCGGCGCCGTGCCGGGAACGATCGTCGAAATCCCGTAATAGGCCGCGGCCACCGCCTTGTACGTTCCGCCGGGCAGGGAGGCGCTTGCCGAGGCAATCTGCCCGCCCGAGAGCGGGTACTCGCCGAACCGCGTCTTCGAGCCGCTGACGTCCCAACTTTGGTCGGTCACGATCGTGAGGGGGGGAGTGATGCCTGCCGGTTTTTTATTGCCGGTAATAAAACCGGCGGTGAGGAGAAAAATCGCCGCAAGGAGGCCGGTGGTAAAGCGCAACGAGTTCATTTGCCTTTGTTTAGATGAATAATGCTGGTTCCAGCAGCAATTTAATGTGGCCCTGGTGAAGAGGTGTCATCAGCCGAAGTATGAGGCTGGTGACACCTCGGAACAGTTCCACAGCCCGGTTTAGTTGGAGATGTCACCGCTCCTGCGTCGCGATGACACCTCCAACCGGGCCACATTAGGTGCTGCGTTACCAGGACAAAGACACGTTGCCCACACATAGGTTACAAGTACGGTTCATGTATCGGCAAATACGGCTATCTTTGAGGCCTGTCTTAACGATGACCCGACCAAAAGAAATTGTGCGCCAGTATTTGTCCGAACTGGATAAACATATAGCCGACCTGAAATCAGGCCGGGCAGAGACCACTTTTGAAATTCAGGACATGGCCGCCTTGCTCCACATTCATCCCGTGCACCTGAGCAACACGATAAAACAGGAAACCGGCCAATCGCCCTGCGATATTTATGAGGAAAAACTGATGCAGGTGGCACGTCAATTACTGACCGAAACCCGGATGCCCATCGGCGAAATTGATCATCGCCTCACGTTCGACCCTTCCAACTTTACCAAATTCTTCCGGCACTTCGAAGGTGTCACACCCAGGCAATTCCGGAAAAGTCTGACCGGAAAAACTGAACTTCTCACCAATTAATCTGAACTTCTCACCATTTTTATTCGCAATGCCCGGCCCATCTTTGTATTCGTATAAAGATTGAAAAAATGAATACAAAAAAATTAGG
>CALEYM010000586.1 GCA_937926185.1 uncultured Bacteroidota bacterium
TTTTTAATAGATATTAATTTTCGATTTTGCAAAGATAATGTCTTTTTAAGCAAGGAACGAAACATGAATTTTTGTGCCAGTTAACAACACGATTATTCATCAATCAAACAAGTAACGACTATGAAACCTATGTTTTTTCTGCTTTTGTTAGCCACCCTCACAGCCACATGCCCGGCCCTGGCCCAGGGCTGGGAACGCCTGTACACCCCTGGCCATGCCTACGATTTTACCGAAACCCCCGACGGCGGCTTTTTGCTCGCCGGCGTATACGATCAATGGGACGTTGCCGACAAAGCCTGGCTCCAGAAAACCGACGCGCTGGGCAACGTGGAATGGACGCGCCGCTATGCTATCGGCGATACTTTGGAAAATTATGTTGCCATAGAGCTTCTCGGCAGCCAAAACATCGTCGCGGCCGGTGATTTCCTCGACTACTGGACGCCCACTCAGCCCGAGCATTGGGCCGCCTTTATCCATCTGCTCGACGTACAGGGCAATCTGCTGCGGGAGCTGCGGATCAACCCTACGCCCAACCTGAACAAGGATTACCGGACGGCCGATGTGGCCGTGGCGCCGGATGGAACGGCGTATCACGCCGTGAACGGCAGCGACGGACAGGCGATCCTGTATGCCTACGCCCTGGCCGGTCTGCAGCAACTTTGGTCGGTTTCCCTGCCGGTTGGGATAAATCAGCTGGAAGTCCTGTCCGACGGCTCGCTGCTGCTGAGCGGCGCTAAAAACGGCCTGGTGTATCTCCGGAAATCCGACGCTTCGGGCGCCCTTATTTGGGAAAAAACCTACGAATCCGGCTCTGCCTGGATGACGACGATACAAAACGGCCATATTGTGCTGGCCAAGTCGGGTCGCCTGCTGCGCACCGACGCTGACGGCAACCTGCTCTGGAGCAAAGCCGGCGTGAGCGGCGGGTCGGAGTTCTGGATAACGGAAGATCATCAGGGCAATCTCCTCGCCACCGGTGGGTTCTACAACGCCAATTTTACCTACGTTTTCACCCTTGCCAAATTCGACGCCAACGGCGGTAAAATCTGGGAAAAAACGCCCCACCAATCGCTGCAAGGCGCCCAGTCTTATGCCCGGCCGCTGGTGACTGCCGACGGCGGTTACGCCCTCGCAGGGCGACGCAACGGAAAAGCCCTGCTCATGCGTTCCGGCACCGATTTCGAGCTGTACCGCTCCTGGATCGCCGGCAGCATGTACCACGACCTCGATGACGATTGCGTCAAAGACCCGGACGAAAAATCCCTGAAGAACTTCTTTGCCGCGGCCACCGACGCCAACGGCACGGTTTGGTCGGAATCCGTGCGCGACGGGCAATACGCCTTTCAGGTTCCGCCGGGCACATACGAAGTCGCGATCAGCAAACGCGCGCTCGATCCCGAAAACTGGCTGCCCTGCGACGCGCAAACCGCCACCATAAGCGCCACGACCGACACCGCGCACATACCGGCCATCGGGGTAAAATCGCTGGTCGATTGCCCCCGGCCGCGTATCCGGGCGGCCATACCCAAAGTGCGCAGTTGCCATGAAGGGCGCTACAACCTGAGTTATTACAACCTCGGCACGCAAAAAGCGACCGGCACACAAATAGAAGTGGAGCTGGCCCCAAATCTGAATTTCGTCGGCAGCGATATGACGCTGCTGTCGCAGGACGGTCAAAAACTGCTGTTCGACATCGGCGAGCTCGACATCGACGGAGAAGGCACGGCGAGCATCGACGTTTTTTGTGCCTGCGACGCCGCCATCGGCGATTTGTCGTGCAGTACGTTCCGTATTCTGCCGGACACCTGTTATCCCGTGTTACCCGACTGGGATCACTCCATAGTTAAAATTGACGCTTCTTTCGATCCCACCCAGTTGTATTTTACCCTCCAAAATGTGGGCACGGGCGATATGGCGCAGTCGCGCTGGTACCGGCTGCGCAATACCTGCCTCAACGTCGTCGGCGCGGGCGACTTCCAACTCGACGCCGGGGAGTCGCTGAACCTGACCTTTCCCAACCAGACCGCGGTGTATTACTTCGAAGCCGAGCCGGCGCCCAACCAACCGTACATACCGGGCACGGCCTGGCTGCTTTCCCGCTGCCAGCCCGGCCCTCCGAAAGAAAGTTGGATGAACAACTCCACCGGCTCGCCTTTTTACGACGTCGACTGCATGGAGGTGTCCAACTCTTTCGACCCCAACGACATCCGGGTGACGCCGCGCGGCGACGGGGCGGAGGGCGCGATACTGGCCACTGAATCCGAACTGCATTACATGATCCGGTTCCAGAACACGGGCAACGACACGGCCTACACGGTCAGTATCCGCGACACCCTGCCTGCCTGGCTCGATGCGCTCAGTGTCGTTCCCGGCCCGTCGAGCCACCGCTATACTTTTGATTTACAGAATAATACGCTAAAATTCCATTTTGCCGGCATCAACCTGCCCGACAGCACCGCGAACCTGGAAGGCTCCCAGGGCTACGTCGAATTTTCCGTCAGAATGAAACCCGACCTCACGCCCGGCGCCCGCATCGAAAACCGCGCGGCCATTTATTTCGATTTCAACGCGCCGGTGATTACCAACACGGCATTGAATACCATAGCCAGCCCCATTCTGGTTTCGGTAGACGAAGCGCCCCGGGACCAAGTCTTGTTGCCGGTGCAGGTATCGCCCAATCCCGCCGTTACGTCGGCCGTATTCCGTTTTGAGGAGACCGCGGAAGGACAACTGTTGTTGTTCGACGCCGGCGGTCGGCAGTTGCGGCAAGTTCAGCTTGCGGGGGAAACGCTGGAGCTGAATTGTCGCGATCTTGAGCCGGGTATTTATTTCTTCCGGATTTTTACCGGGGAAGGAAAAACGGCTCAGGGGAGGTTGGTGAAGCAGTAGATTGGCCACGACGTGGTCGCTATGCAGACTTTCCAGGTTTTAAAAACCTGGAAAGTCTCACGTATTAGAAATTGCCACAGTAACAGATATCCAACCAAAGAATAAATCCATGCTCAGGCAAATCAGTATTTTCCTTGCATTACTCTTCTTTCTGAACGCTCTCGGCGCCCAGCAGAACTGCCCCTTCATGCGCGTCAGTATTGCCAACGACGGCTGGGTGGCCTGCGACAACGCCGTTTGCCGGATCCGGCTTTGCAACGAAGGCGGCCAGGCGGCGACGAATGCGCGGGTGGTGGTAACGCTCCCGGCCGAACTGGAATATGTCGGCGCCAGTATCCCGGCGTTCGTGGTGGGCAGGGAGGTGAATTTCAACATCGGCGCTTTTGCCGCCGGCAATTGCCTCGATTTTTTCCTGACTGTAGCCGTGGATTGCGACGCGGCGCCGGAAGCGGCCATTTGCCTGGGCGCCAGCGCAACGCCGGGTATGTGCCCGGTGTCGGCGCCAGGTTGGGACGGCTCCGATCTCGTGGTGCGCGGCAGGTGTTACGGCGCCGACAGCGTTTCCTTCACGGTACAGAATCAGGGCGCCGCCGCCATGTCGGTCGCTACCAACTACATCATAACGGAAGATCATTTGATGAAAACCCAGGGCATGGTGCCCATCCTCCCGCCTTTCGATACGACGGTGATTTCGGTGCCAATGCCGACCGGAAAAACCTACACTTTCCAGACCACACAAACGCCCGGGCATCCGTTCCCGCGGCCCATTTCCGTGAGTGTGGAAGGCTGCGGCGGCCCCCCGGTCAGCAGGGGCTACCTGCTGCAATATCCGCAGCACAACGGCGACGTGCACAGCGATATATTTTGCGACGAGGTCAGCGCCGGAATCGCCGGCCTGGATAAAACCGGATTTCCGCTGGGTTATGCCGACGAACACTGGATTGACCGGGCGACCGAGCTCGATTACCGCATTCGTTTTCAAAATACAGGCCCCGCTACCGTACAAACGGTAACGCTGACGGATACACTCTCCGATTGGCTCGACCTGAGTACTTTCAGGCCGGGGGCCGCCTCGCACCTCTACACCTGGTCGATCCAAAACCGCACCCTGACCGTAGTGTTTCCTTCCGCCCAATTGCCGCCGGCTACCGTCAATGAGCCGGCATCACGCGGGTTTTTCTCTTTCCACATCGGCGTTTCGCCCGATGCGCCGAATGGTACGCTGATCGAAAATACGGCCCGGGTACGACTGAACAACCAGCCGCCGGCACTGACGGATACGACACGGCACCGGGTCGGCGAAAACTTCCTGGTTTCTAAGGTTTATACCCCCGACAATGAGCGGCTGTCTCTGCAAATCAGGCCCAACCCGATGGGCGAATCGGCGGAATTCATTTTTTCCGGAACAGATGCCGGGAGTACGATGTTATTGCAATTATTCGACGCGGCCGGACGCCTAATCCGGACGATGGAAACCCAGACGGGGCAACTGACGCTGGAACGGGGCGACTTGACCGCGGGGGTGTATTTTTTCCGGTGCGGCGGGCATAATGGTACACGGGTAAGCGGTAAATTAATCGTTGTTCGATAGTAACTGGTTAGCCTCTTTAGATGACTCACTTCGTTCGATGAATATATCACCATCTTAAATACGGATTCGTTTTTGATAACCTGGAACAACTTTACCTCGATAGTCAGGAATTCTACGACACCAGGACCGGGGATAGATTACATTTCTTCCTGCTTGCAGAAGACGAGGCGGGAAACCGGTCGGAACGGATGTTTGTGGTGGAGTTGGAGTGATTGCCGGGGTTGTGCCAAAAGTCCGTGCATCAAGATGCGTTAATTATTGAGCAAAATATTGTTTTGATTGCGTCGCGGTTTTAGACTTTCCAGGTTTTAAAAACCTGGAAAGTCTGCACGGGAATCGAATAATATTTGGCCAAGTTATCAACTAATTCCGGCGTATCGACTTTTTGCACACCCCCCTGGGCCGATAACGACTCTTTGATTGCCGAGGGAACGGGGTGCCGGGAACGGTCAAAAACGACGACTTGGCGCCAAAATGACACCCGCAAAGATCAGCCTATGACAAAATGTCATAGGCTTTTTTGTTTTGCTGCCAAAAAATCGGCAAAAACCGGCTTGGTATACGAATTGAAACACAGGAATCGAGCACAACATTTCAAACAACGCATTTTTAAACTAAAATTAAAGCAATATGACGCTCGTAAGATTTCAGCCCGCTCCCTATAAAAACCTGCTCTCCGATTTCTGGAACCTGCCTTTCGACAACGCGGTAGCCGTACAACCCGCGGTGAACATCCTGGAAACCGCCGAAGGCTTCCGCATTGAAGTGGCGGCTCCCGGCCTGAGCAAAGACGATTTTAAAGTAAACGTGGAAAAAAACCTGCTCACCATTTCGGCGCAAAAAGAAAACGTCCGCGCGGAAGACGGCGTTAAGGCGCACCGCCGCGAATTTGCCTACGGCGCCTTCGAGCGCGTTTTCCGCCTGCCGGAAACGATCGATACCAACCACATAAAGGCCAATTTCAAAAACGGCATTTTGTACGTCCACCTGGACAAAAAAGCCGAAAGCAAACCGGCGGTCAAAACGATCACAATAGGCTAAAACAGTTAAAATTTGTTAAAATTATGAGCAATATAGCAAAATTTCGCCCCTTCCCCACAACCAATTTTTCGCCCGACAGTTTATTGGATAACTTCTTTAACCGGTCTATCGGCGACTTCCTGGGTTCGGATGCAGTGGTAAACCGGCCTGCTGTCAATATCCTGGAAACAACCGCCGGCTTCGAACTGGAGTTTGCCTCCCCGGGTTTTGAAAAACAGGATTTTTCCCTGAACGTGGAAGACGGCTACCTGACGGTGAGCGCAACAAGGGAAAACAAACAGGAAGAAACCGGCGAGCGGTTCACCCGCCGGGAATTCCGGTTCGATTCGTTCAAACGGACCTTTAAAATTCCGGAAACGGTGAACCAGGACGGGATTAAAGCTGTTTATGAAAATGGCGTGTTGCAAGTGACGCTGCCAAAAAAAGAAGAAGCAACGACCATCGTAAAAACAATTGAGATCGGCTAAAAGATCCATTTGTAACGCGATGTTTCAGGGTCGTTTTTCATAAGGTTAGTTAATAGGGTTTTAGGTGTTTTCATGGAGCCGGGGCAGCAATGTCCTGGCTCTTTTTCATTTTTAGCCTGAAAATACTACTTTTACGCCTCAAAACCGATCTCTTTACCGCAACTTCTGGCATCTGTGACCAACACCACCGGACAATTTCCGAACGAAACATATCTCAATGGCTTGCGCGACAATCCGGAATCGACCCTGGCTGTCGTGTACGATGAATTTCGGAAACCCGCGATCAACGCCGTTACGGCATGGGGGGGCAGCGAAGCCGACGGCGCCATTTTTTTTCAGGCAGCCACCGTGGATGCCGCCCGCCTGGCCAGGGCCGGTCAGGCGCCCGCGCAAATTCCGGTTTTCGAATGGCTGAAGGCCCTGAGCCTGGCCCATTATCGCGACTGGCTTCAGGAGCGCGGTCAGCCGATACCGCTTGAAGGCGAACCTACCGAAGAAAATATTGCCGCCCTGCTTCCCGATAGCGCGGCTTTGCAAAACACCCGCTCGCATATTTTTGCCTGGAAACGTTTGCAGCGTCTGGAGCCCGCCTGCCGGCACCAATTGCTCGAAGCGGCCCAAAAAGCTGCCGGGGAAGCGCCGGATACCAGCGAATCAGAGCAAGCGGAAAACCAATCGGATTGTACCAGGCAATATCTGTCGCACCTGCAAAAAACGGCCGCGGCGCCCGAAACCATGCCGGAATGGGCGCTTGCCGCCCTGCGCGACCGGGAAGGATATGCCGTTTGGAAACGCAGCCAGGCACTGGAAAACCAGTATTCTTCTGGTGAACCAAAGGCACAGGAACCCAGCCGTATCTGGCCCTGGGTCATTATTGCCCTGCTCGCGGCGGCAATCGGATACGGCGCCTATCAGTTTTTCTACCGGCCCAAAACGGCAGCCGAGGTATTTGCCGACAATTTCTCGCCGCCCCCCAGCCTGCTTGAAGACATGGGCGAACGCTACGGCGCCGAAATGGGCAATGACTCCGTAACGGCCCGGCCCAACGAGTGCATGCGCCTGCTGCAGGAAGCCGACGTGTATTACCGCGCCAAAGAATTCGAATCGGCCCTCGACCCACTTTTGCTGATCGTGCTGGATTCGACCTCCATCTGCCAGTCGGACGCCTGGTATTTCCTGGGCATTATTCAACTGGAACTGGAAGACCCCGCCACGGCCATCCAGTGTTTTGCCAAAATAGAAGACCTTACCCGCTACGGGGAAGACCTGTACTGGTATCAGGCCCTGGCTTTTGTGCAACTGGCCAAGGAAAACCCGCTCATGCGCGACAAAGCCCACCGCGCCGTGGAACGTGCCCTGGGCAATACCAACGACCCGGAGCGCCGCGAACAAGCCCGGAAAATGCTCAGGCAACTATCGCAATAAACCCGCCGATGAAAACCATAGCGCATTATTTTCCAGGCCTCGGCCCCCTGCAATACGAGCAATTTGACCGCCTGCCCGTTCTTTACGCCGAATGGAACGCCAAAATTAACGTGATCTCCCGCCAGGACATCGACAACCTGGAGGAGCGTCACGTGCTGCACTCGCTCGCTATTGCCAAAGCCTTCCAATTTCTGCCCGGCGCCCATTTGCTCGACCTGGGCACCGGCGGCGGATTCCCCGGAATACCCCTGGCCATCCTGTTCCCCGAAGTCCGGTTTACGCTGGTGGATGGTACCGGGAAAAAAATTAAAGTCGTGCAGGAAATCGCCCAGGCCCTGGAACTGAAAAACGTAAAGGTTCAGCACTGTCGAGCGGAAGACCTGAAAAGTCTGTATGCGTTCGATTTTGTGCTGTCGCGGGGCGTTGCGCCACTGGGCAAACTGCTGGGTTGGAGCCAGCGCCTGCTGAAACGGAAACACCAGCATCCCTACCCCAACGGCGTCATCGCGCTGAAAGGCGGTAATATCCGACCCGAAATTGATGCGCTGCCCGGCGACGGGAAGACCTATACCGAAGTATTTCCGATCAACGCCTGGTTTTCCGAACCCTTTTTCGAGGAGAAATGGGTGGTTTATATGCAGGGTTGAATTTTTCAGACTGTTTATGACTGACATAATCGATATCATTTCGCCCTTGCACCCCGCCGTGCAGGCGTTTTATGCCACCCTGTTTACCTGGGGGGTAACTGCCCTGGGCGCCGCGCTGGTTTTCTTTTTCAGAAAAGTCAACCAACAGGTACTCGACGCCATGATGGGTTTTGCCGCGGGGGTAATGATCGCTGCCAGTTTCTGGTCGCTGCTGGCGCCGGCTATCGAATTGAGCGAAACGACGAGCAGCCTGCCCCAATGGGCGCCCGCCCTGATCGGTTTTATGTCGGGCGGCATTTTTCTGGCGGCGGTAGACAAGGTACTGCCCCACCTGCACCCAAGCCTGGCCATCGACCAGGCAGAAGGAATTTCGACCAAATGGCGGCGCAGCGTGCTGCTGGTACTGGCTATCACCCTGCACAATATCCCGGAAGGCCTGGCCGTGGGTGTGGCGTTCGGCGCGGTCGCTTATGGCTTGCCCACCGCTACCATCGGCGCCGCGGTTGCGCTGGCTATCGGTATCGGTTTGCAAAATTTTCCGGAAGGCACCGCCGTTTCCGTGCCCCTGCGCAGGGAAGGTATGTCGCGCCGCAAAGCATTTTGGTACGGGCAACTGTCCGGCGTTGTAGAGCCCGTTTTCGGGGTGTTGGGCGCCCTGGCAGTGCTGTCGATGCAGGCGATTTTGCCTTATGCCTTGTCTTTTGCCGCCGGCGCCATGATTTTTGTAGTGGTGGAAGAACTGATCCCCGAATCCCAGAAGGCGGGCAATACCGACCTGGCCACCCTGGCCACACTGCTGGGATTCAGCGTAATGATGGTACTGGATGTGGCGTTGGGGTAATTTCGTTGAAACTTCTCATATTTACCTCGCCATGTCAAAACGAACCGACACCGAACCGGGAAGCGACGAGCTGCGCAGGCGCCTGCACACCCTGATCTTTGAAGCCGACACGCCTGCCGGTCGCTTGTTCGATCTGATCCTGCTGGGCGCTATTCTGCTCAGTGTGATCACGGTCATACTGGAAAGCGTGGAGGAACTGGGTGAGCAGTACGGGTTCTGGTTTCATTCTATTGAGTGGGGACTGACCATTTTGTTCTCCATCGAATATGCGCTCCGGTTGTACAGTGTCAGAAAGCCCTGGGTGTATGCGCGGAGTTTTTTCGGGGTCGTCGATTTTATCGCCATCTTGCCGACCTACCTGAGTTTATTCGTTTCCGGCGCGCAAATGCTCCTGATCGTACGGGTGCTCCGCTTACTGCGGGTATTCAGAATTCTGAAACTGGTTTATTTTCTCTCCGAGGCGCGTATCCTGTTGCGCGCCCTGCGGGCAAGCCGGGGCAAAATCGTGGTGTTCCTGTTTTTCGTCGTATTGATGGTAACGGTCATCGGGGCAGTGATGTACCTGGTGGAAGGCGAAAACAATCCGGAATTCCGGAACATACCCGTCAGCATATACTGGGCGATCGTGACGCTGACCACCGTGGGTTTTGGCGATATTACGCCCACGACCAACCTCGGGCGCTTCCTCTCGGCCCTTGTTATGATCCTGGGATACGCGGTACTGGCTGTGCCGACTGGTATCGTTACAATGGAAATGATCCGAAATCGCTCGACCAACACGCAAAGTTGCCCTTCCTGCAGCGCCGAAGGGCACGAC
>CALEYM010000587.1 GCA_937926185.1 uncultured Bacteroidota bacterium
CTCATAAACCCTCATAAACCCTCATAAACTCCCTAAACCCCCAAATCCCCCCCGCTTACTGCAGGGCAAACCGGACCGGCAGCACGAACTGGCACTTTACCTTTTCGCCCCGGTGTTCGGCCGGTAGCCAACGGGGCATTTGTTTGACGATACGCGCGGCTTCCAGGTGCATTGCGGCCGATGGTTCGCCTTTGAGTGTGGCGGTGTGGATTTGTTCCACCTTACCGCTGGTACCGATGACAAAAGTGACGCCCACCATCCCGTTTCTGCCCGTTTTTCGGTCTTCCTCCGGGTAACTGAGGTTTGTTTGCATAAATTGGAGTAGCGCTGCCATACCGCCAGGAAATTCCGGCAGCCGCTCGCACTTATTGTACACGTTATCGTAAACGCCGGTTTCGGGCGTTTGCCGGAAAGCTGCTAAAAACAGTGCGACGATGGGAAGTGCCAGGGCGTATTTCCAGGCCTGGATGGGCCTGGATCCTTTTTGAGTCAACATGTTGATCCGCTGCCGGATCGGCGCCTGCAGAAAGTGATGCGCCAGGGCGGCAGGCATTCGTTCCTGTATTTGTCGCAGCAGGATCATGCCGTATTGACGGCGGCAACTTTTTTGTGTGGCGGCCGCGTCGGCCTGGTATTCGTGTACGTTGCGCAGCGACAGGCGGTACCAGTGCGCCAGGGGGTGGAACCAAAATACCACGCACAGGATTTCCAGCAACATTACGTCGATACTGTGCCAGCCCTGAAAGTGCGCCTTTTCATGGGCGAGCATTTCCCGGAAATCGGGCTGATCTTCCACGTTGTGGGGGACAAAGATCCAATGGAAGAAGGAAAAGGGTAGTCGGGCCTGGCCGGTGTATACCATGACGGTTCTGTCCGCCTGAAGTTCCCGCCGGTTGCGGGCGATGAGGCCTGCCAGGCGACCCAATCCCCAGAGCAGCCGCGACAGCGCCAGCGCTGCTCCGATACCATACACCCATTCCACGACGTCGTTCCACCACCAGGCGGCCATGCTTTCTTCCATTTCGCGAAAACCGGCCGCCGCGGTGGGCAGTGTTGAAAATAACTGTCCGGCATCCGTTTGCGGGAGGGGCAGCCAGTGGCCGGACACAGGCAGTAACAATCCGGCCGCCGCGGTTGTCAGCAGATAGAGCCGGTTGGCGGCGAAGAAAGTTTCCCTGCGCAGCAACAGCGCATACAGCAGGGCAAAAAGCCCCCAGCAAAGTGAAACCTGAAGCAGATAAAGGAGCATATTCGTCAGGATTTGTCGTTCAGTTTTTTCATAATTTCCTGCAAATCGCGTTCGCTCAGTTTTTTGTCCTCCACCAGGTGCGACACTAAGCGCGATACCGACCCGTCAAAGTAGTTGCGTAAGATGTCGGTGAGCGAACGTTTCCCATATTCGTCTTTTTCCACCAATGGAAAATATTCGTGCGTTTTGCCGTAGGCTTTATGCCCCACGTATCCTTTTTTCTCCAGAATGCGCACCACGCTCGATACCGTACTGTGCGGCGGCCTGGGCTCGGAAAATTTTTCCAGCAGATCACTCACCGTACAGCGTCCGGTTTCCCAAATAAGATGCATCAATTCTTCCTCGGCTTTAGTCAGTTTTTGCATGATTTCAATATTCCGGCGTTGAATGGCACAAAGGTAAAACGCGTTTTTTCGTTATGCAACTATTTTTTAAGTTTTATAACGTAATTTTACGTTATAAAACTTAAAAAATTGAAAATCAATTTATTAAAATGGAGTAATCAGGTAAGGGCAAAACTACTGGCTCAACCAATTCATAATATTCAGCAGCAATTGCGGGTTCTGCCGCGCTTCCGGTTGGTTCATGCCCACGCGGTTCCGGTTGGGGCCGGCCAGTTGGGCGGAAAACATGGCCGCCTCGCCCGAAACGACCACTTTCCCTTTTCCATATCGGAGATAAGCCAGTTGATACAGGCCCCGGCTATCCTGGTATGGCGTGGTTTCGTTGAATTGCCAGGCTGTTTCCGGCAGGAGAATAGTGTAATCGCGCAGCGCCAGGATGGGTTGCGCGCCTTTGGGCAGCCGGAACGCGCTGCCGGTAAAGCTGACCACCGTATCCACGCCCCGGCTGATCTCGCAGTCGATGAGCGTTTTGTTGCCCCGGAAAAATCGCTCGGGACTGCGCCGCCGGTTGTCCATGGCAAAACAGTTCAGGAAAGTCACGCCGAAAGATTGTGCCAGATCTTGTGCGGAGCCGGCAAAAGGCATGTGATCGGCGATGAGGAAAAGGCTGCCGCCGTTTTTTACCCATTCATTTACGGCTTTGATCTCTGCCGCACTGAAAGCCGACCGGTTGGGCATTACCCAGTTGCTATTGCTTACGCTGTCCAAAGCGTTGGCAATGACCAGCACTTTACAATTGGAAAGGCTGGCCGCTGAAAACGCCTCCCGGCTGGATTGCATTTGGTAGCCGTCTTCCCGAAGCACTTTCCCAAAAGTGGCGTAGCGTCCGTCGAGGGTGTGAAAATTATAATGTGCCTCGTCAAGGCACACCGCGGGGCCTTTGCCAGGGGTAAAATGCGGATGAGGGTTTTGGAAGAGAAATGCGGTGTCGGGGATTTGTTGGGCGCTACAAAGCGTGGCGGCGACCGCGAAGATTGCGGCGAGTACATGTTTTTGTTTCATCAGTCAAATCATTTAAAACCACATGAGCGCACAAAGTCCGTATTAGTCTGTAGTAAAGTGCATTTTGTGGACTAAAGCGGCTTTAAAAAACTTGAAAGGTCATTTTCGTTTCACGATCACAAACTCCACGCGCCGGTTCTGAAACCTCCCTTCTTCCGTGCTGTTTGTGGCAACGGGCTTTGCTTCGCCTTCACCGCGATAGCGCAGCCTGGCCGGCGAAATTTTATTTTCCATCAGGAAAGTCACCACCGATTTGGCGCGTTTTCGGGAAAGGTATTTGTTGTATTCGGGCCGTCCGATATTATCCGTGTGCCCCACGATCTCGATCACCATTTTGGGGTTGTCCCGCAGGATTAACAGCAATTTGTTCAGTTCGACAAAAGACCGGGGCATCAGTTCGTGTTTGTCGAATTCGAAGTAAATATCCTTCAGTTGAATGGCTTTGCCTTCTTCAAGGGGTTGCCGGGTGATATCGTCCGGTTTGACTGGCACGGCAAGAAAAGGCGGCACTTTTTTCACCAGGATGTCGTCAATATAATAATAGGCGTAATTGAAACAATCATCGCGGTAGGCTTCGGTTTTGGTGTCCTTATCCTCGAAGAAGTTGCCGATGACGAGGTATTCCGCTTCATTGCCTGCCTGGAAATGGCCGCCGAGTTTTACCCAGTTTGATTTTGGGGTTGCTATGATATCTTTTGCAAAAAACTGCGGTTTAACCCCGATCAATTCATCCGACTGCCGTTCTATCCGTTTTTCGGAAAAAAAGACGCCAAGATTATTGATCTGAAGGGAACGTGGCAGATGGCTCACCCAAAATTCCACCAGGTAAGTCTGACCGGGCACCAGCGGTTCGGCCAGCTGGATTTCCACGTATTCGCGGCAATGGGGTTTGCCGTTGGTGCAACCGTAGAGCGTAAGTCCGGCCATGCAGCGCCCGCCGTGCGCGGTTTGTTTGCCAAAGCCCTTATCCGCCCAATCCTGCGGCACCTTTACGCCCGGGCCATATACATCGGGGCTGGCGGTAGTGGCGCTGAACCAGTATTTGACCACCTGGCCAAAAAAAGCGCCCTTGTACGACCAACCCACCGGCGGGCTCACAAAGCGTTCGAAACCCGGATTGGGGACGATATTTTGACCGTCCGTGTGCGTTTGACCGCTAACCGCGCCGGCCGCGGCAAGCAGGAAAGAGCAAAACAGGAATTTGCGGAGCATGAACTGAAAATTTTCGCTTGTCAAAAGTATTGGG
>CALEYM010000588.1 GCA_937926185.1 uncultured Bacteroidota bacterium
TGGCTATTCATATTCAACCGCTTCGCGGTTATAACCTGTTCATACATGCCACTATCGGGGTCAGGAGATGTTGGTTTTGTGGGTAATCGATAGCTCATAAACCCTCATAAACCTTCATAAACCCTCATAGGCCCCGCTCCCGCCAAAGCAGCCACCCGCAGCCCGCGGCAGCCACCACCAGCCCTAGGAACTCCCGGGTGAGCTCCACATAGGGTTTGTCCGCCTTCATCGTTTCCACGATGGAGGGCATGCCCATCTGGATCCAGTGCCAGAAATCGGGCACGTAAGTCAGCGCCCAAAGGACGCATATACCCAGCCAGAGCCAGATAGCCGGACGGTAAACGCGACCCAGGGCTGCCAGTGCATACAGCACCGCCGGCCCGCTGTACAACAGTATCCATTGAAACGGATCGGGGTCATTGTATTGTACCGCGGCGAACAACGCGAACAAAATAGCCAGTACCCAGTATACGATTTTCATAACCCCTTGTTTTCCGGCGAAGGTAAAAAATTACCGCGGGCGGAACTTCGCCGGCTGCTTTTGGTTTTTAATCGGCTACCTTTGCCCACCTTTCATTATGGCTAAAACATCCTCAAAATCGAATAAGGTAGAAATTACCAACCGCCGCGCGGCGTTCGAATACCACTTCGCACAGGAGTACGAAGCCGGCATCGCCCTGACCGGCACGGAAATAAAAAGCATCCGCGCCGGCAACGCCAATATCAACGACGCCTACTGTATATTTGAAAATGGCGAACTGTGGATACGTAACATGTACATCGCCGAATACGAATACGGCACCGATAACAATCACGAACCCCGCCGCAACCGTAAACTGCTCCTGCGCAAAGCCGAACTGCGCAAACTCGACCGCCGCGTCCGGGAGAAAGGATTTACCATCATTCCCTACAAACTCTTCCTCAACGACCGCGGCTTCGCCAAACTGCTCATCGAACTGGCCACCGGCAAAAAATCGTTCGACAAACGCGAAACCATCAAAGCCCGCGACGATAAACGCGACCTCGACCGGATAAAGAAGATTATCCGGAACCGGTAGATTTCCGGCTTTAATCCCAATTTAATGCTGACAAAAAAAGGAAACGCTACTTTCGCAGCGCTCCGGCTTTCAAAATTTTTCCGACTGCCGCGGCGTTTTTCCCGAAACGAGCATTTTTTAAAAATCAGCAACTATGAACACCACGTTAAAATTCTTTCTAATCCTCTTCGCAGGCTTATTACTGGCTTCCTGTGTAAGCAAAAAGAAATTCACCAGCCTCCAATCCGAACTGGCCGTCGCCAACAAACAATTAGGCGAGTGCGGCGTCAGTTTGAACGATTATATCAACAAGTTAGGCGTCTGTGAAGACGAAAAAGCCAGGCTGCGTACCGAGCTCCAGAATGCCCGTACCACCGCCCAACTGCGCGACGAGCAAATGAATGACCTGAAAGCCCAGCTCGAAGATGTGAAGGCCCAGCGCGACAAACAACTCTCCCAGGTGGAGGGCCTGACCACGCTCTCGCAATCCGCCACCGCCAATATCCGGGAAACGCTCTCGCAACTGGAGAAAAAAGACCAGTACATCCACCTGTTGCAACTGGCGAAAACCCGCGCCGACTCCATCAACCTTGCCCTCGCCGTCAATTTGAAAAGCGTGCTCAGCGAAGGTCTGGACGACAAAGACATAGAAGTAAAAGTGGACAAAACCGTCGTGTTTGTCAACCTGTCCGACAAAATGCTGTTCCAGAGCGGCAGCGCCAACCTCACGCCCCGCGCGCAGGAAGTACTGGGCAAAATCGCCCAAATCGTGGAATCCCGGCCCGAAGTGGAAGTGATGGTAGAAGGCTATACCGACAATGTGCCCATCAAAAATAACTGCATGGACGACAACTGGGACCTGAGCGTGAAACGCGCCACCTCCGTGGTGCGGGTGCTTCAAAACAATTTCAACGTCAATCCCAACCGCCTCATCGCCGCCGGCCGCGGCGAGTACAACACCCTGGCATCCAACGCCACCACCGAAGGCCGCGCCACCAACCGCCGCACCCGTATCATTATCCTGCCAAAACTCGACCAGTTTTATGATCTGCTGAACCCGGGTAATGTACCGAAGTGATTATTTTTACCCCAAAATCATAACCGTGTCCTCTCTCCATTTCGAACAAACCTGCGCGGCCTGGAAATGGGCGTGCGGCGCATGCGGGCGGTGGGTAACGCCTAATCCGCCAATTCCACTTCCTGCCAGGTAATTTTTTTGATCTGTTGTAGCATGAACCAAACACCTGCCGCCGACAAAACAAGTCCGGCGCCAACGGCAACCGCATTCCGGAAAAGCAGGAAATGGATGAGCGCGACGATACCGCTCAGGAACAACCAAAGCAAGAGGCGCATCAATTGACCGCCACGTTGCGCTTCTATGAAAGGGTTTGCGAACGGCAGCCTGTTGGAGCCGATCAATGCCATAGCGAAAATGAGCAGTACCTGGTTGCTGACAGCCAGTAAAATATTGGGTAATACCGAGGGCCCTTCGACCCACAAACTGAACAACAAAAACGGGATACCAATAAATGAGCAGAATTTTAAAACCATCGCTTTTAGTCCGCCGCTAATGATTGGGCCGGGAAACGGAACGGGAGTTATGTAGAACATCCAGGCCGCTTTATATTTGTCGGAATAAGATATTTGGCCGAAAGCTGCGAGCAGAAAGATGTTCATGAGATAGGCAATGGCAATCGGCTTGAACCCTGCAAAAAACTGGCTATCCGGGGCATCTGTCCCGCTTTGTTTGAAAAATACGACTACAACCATTACGATCAGATACCCGATACTCGGGTACACCCGGACCTTGAACTCCCGGCTTCGGGCCATCATTTTCCAGCTGAAAAGAAAACCTGTCCGCTCGGCGCCGCTTTTTGTCAGCCACCGGGCCAGGGTTTCGGACAGACTGCTTTTGCCTTGCATTTCCCGTGAAGCAGCCGTTTTGGTCGCGGGGCCTTCGCTGCCGGCGATCATGGCCAGTTTTTGGTTAAATGCCGGCGCCAGGTATTTCACCACGAGATAAATGCTAAGTAAGGGCACGGCAACAGACATAAGCGCCGCTGCCAGTTGAAACCATTTACTGCTCCCCGAAAAAACAGTATCGAATGCCGCCGCGAACCAATAGGGTGGCGCAAGGATCATCCAGGGTTTATCCGGCAGGGTGAATTCGGCAACATCGACCGTTTCTTCAAACCTCGGCAACAGTTGCGAACCGGCGTAGATCAGTATGGCGAACCCGATCTGCACATAACTGATAATGCTTTTGAATCGCTCCGGCGTGGTAACGCGCAGGATAGCGATATAAACGGCGTTGATCAGAAAAACGGAAAAAAGCGTGGCAAAAATGGCCAGGAATAACAACAGCAGGCTGGCCGCCGGGTTGCTGTCGAAAGCCAGGTAGATCATGCCCGGCGCCAGCATGGGAAACACCAGTTTGCACACGTGCAAAAACACGTGCAGCAGCCTCGACACAATGAAAGTACGGTCGTTAACGGGCTTGGGCAGGATGATCTGGTTGTCGCGCACGTCGATCAGCACCGAGGTAAAATCGCTGACCAGCAACATGCAGAGCATGATGATGAACATGCCGAAATACACCGTCAGTTGCGTCACATGGTCGTTTCCGAAAGCGAAAGCAAAAAGGAACAGCAAACCCATCACCGCACTCAGGATGATGGTACCGATCGTGGCATTTTTCACCTCCTTGCCGCCGCTGTGTTGCTGGCGGACATGGATGGAATTGGGCCTGCGGTCGTCCATCATGAGTTTGGCGGTCAGGATGGCCGACAACTGCGATACGTCGATGCCCCAGCGGCGGTACAGGTTCCGGGGCAGCAGGGCGAGGGCGAGCAATGCTTTGTTTATCCAGTTCATGGTCATGGGGTTTTATTGTTCAAAGGCCTGCATCAGATCGTCGGCGGCGTTGTGCTGCGCATCTTTGACAGTAAGCCGGGCGAATATTTGCTCCAGACTCTGATTGCCCTGCTGATTCAGCTCCCCGAAACTGCCGTCGGCCACCACCCGGCCCTCGTCGATCAGCACGATCCGGTCGCTCACTTTTTCTACCACGTCCATCATGTGGCTGCAATAGAAGATCGTTTTGCCCTCTTTGGCCAGCCGGCCGATCAGTTCCTTTACGATGATGACGCTGTTGGCGTCGAGGCCGCTGAGCGGTTCGTCGAGGATGATGATGTCGGGATTGTGCAGCAGCCCGCTGGCCAGCAGCACTTTTTGCCGCATGCCCTTGCTGAAGGTATCCATACGCTGGTGCAGGTTGGCCTGCATGCCGAATGCGCTCATGATGCGGGTCAGCCGGCTTTCGCAAACATCCTTTTCCATTCCGTACAAACTGCCCATAAAATGCAGGAATTCCGAGGGCGTCAGCACGTCGTACAGTTCAGCCAGTTCGGGTATGTACCCGATCCGGCGTTTGGCCGCGACGGGATCGTTTTTGATGTCGATACCCTGCACGGTCACTTCGCCTTCGTAGTCGCTGATGAGGCCGCACAGGATTTTTACAGTGGTGCTTTTTCCGGCGCCGTTCGGGCCGATGTAACCCAGCACCTGGCCAGGATAAACGTCCAGGTTGATACCGTGCAACACGGCTTTGCTGCCGTAATTTTTGCGGAGGTTTTTGATGCTGATTACCGGAGCAGACATGAGGTTAAAATCGTAAAAGTGGATAATAGTGTATTTCAAAGAAGCATCCCGGCAATCACCGCCGTCATAAAACAGGCAATGGAACCGCCGATCAGCGACCAGTAGCCGAGCTCGGTGAGTGTTTTGCGCTGGTTGGGCGCCAGGGTGCCAATGCCGCCGATCTGGATGCCGATCGAGGCAAAGTTGGAGAAGCCACACAAAGCATACAGGGCAATGATGACTGATTTTGGGTCGAGTTGCATCGTTTTTTGCATCTCGCCCAGGGCGCCGTAAGCCACGAACTCATTGATCATGGTTTTCATACCGAGCAATTGACCGATGGTGGTGCAATCGGCCCAGGGGGTACCCAGCAACCAGGCCAGCGGAGCAAATACAAGGCCGAGTACGTAGGTAAAGGTGAGTCCGTCGAAACGTCCGCCCGTAGCCGCCCTGATGTGTTCGTTCAGCCCCGTCCAGTCGCCCACGGTATGTTGCAATATCCAGTTGAGCATAAAAACCAGCGAGGTGAACACGATGAGCATAGCGCCCACGTTCACGGCCAGCCTGAGGCCGTCGGTAGTGCCCTGCGATACGGCGTCGAGCAGATTGTCGCCCACGCGGGTATCGGTGTGGGTGAGTTTTTCGAGCTCCTGTTTTTCTGTTTCGGGAAGCAATATTTTGGCGCAAACGATAGCCGCCGGGGCCGACATGACGGAAGCCGCCAGCAGATGCCGGGCGAAGAGCAGTTGTTGCTCCGGGTCGTCGCCGCCGAGAAAACCCACGTAGGCGGCAAAAACGCCGCCGGCAATGGTGGCCATGCCGCCGGTCATGAGGCATAGCACCTCGGAGCGCGACATGCCGGCAAGATAAGGCCGTATGATCAGGGGCGCTTCCGTTTGGCCGATAAACACATTGGCTGCCGCGGCCAGACTCTCCGGCCCGCTCAGGCCCATGCTGCGCGTGAGCACCCAGGCAATGCCGTACACGATTTTTTGCAGAATGCCGAAATAAAACAACACGGCTGACAAGGCCGAATAGAACATGACGGTGGGCAATACCCGGAAAGCGAAAATGTAGCCAAAGCCTTTTTCCCCCGTGGCCAGATCGCCGAACAGAAAACGCGCGCCGTTTTCCGACCATTGGATGATGTAGGTGAATATTCTGGCAAATGAATCGAACGCCCAGCTTACGCCCGGCACCTTGAGTACCAGCAGGGCAAATGCCAGTTGCAACCCGATCCCGGAAAGCACAAGCCGCCAGTTGATCGCCCGCCGGTTGCGGCTCAGGAGGTAGCACATACCGATCAGAAAAGTCATACCCAGCAAACCCCTGCCAATATTTGTCAAAATATCCATGCCTTTCGTTTTTTTAAAATGCGGCTAAATGTACGCCGCACGTCCGGACTGAAAAAGTTTTTGGCGAAAACCTACTTTTGCGTCCTGAATTGTTGATCTGTTGATTTGTTGATCTGAGCGTCCGGGCGTACAACACTCAGATCAACAAATCAACAAATCAACAATTCAACAAATCAACAATTCGGCAATGAAGCCATACCTTATCGGCATCACCGGCGGCAGCGGCAGCGGCAAAACGACTTTCATTCGCCGTATCCGGGAACAATTCACCCCTGAACAGGTGTGTATCGTTTCTCAGGACGACTATTACCTCCCGCGCGACCAGCAGTATACGGACGAGCACGGGGAGAAAAACTTCGACCTGCCTCAGTCCTTCGACAAAAAAGCCTTTCGACACGATCTCGAGCGACTGTTGAGCGGCGAAACTGTGGTGCGGCAGGAATACACGTTCAACAACCCGGAGGCTACGCCTAAATCGCTGACTT
Source organism: uncultured Bacteroidota bacterium (assembly GCA_937926185.1). Classification (GTDB taxonomy): domain Bacteria; phylum Bacteroidota; class Bacteroidia; order Chitinophagales; family Saprospiraceae; genus M3007. The sequence continues at coordinate 6,517 of CALEYM010000588.1, forward strand.
TTTACCCGGCGCCCGTCATCATCGTGGAAGGCCTTTTTATCTTTCACTACAAAAAAATTGCCCCCCTGCTCAACCTGAAGGTGTTTATCAACGCCAAAGAAAATCTCAAGGTGATCCGCCGCATCTATCGCGACCAGGTGGAACGCAACTACCCGATCGAGGATGTGCTGTACAAATACCAGCACCACGTGCTGCCGGCCTACGAGCAGTTTATTCAGCCCTACAAAGATGACGCTGACATTGTGGTAAATAACAATGCCCACTTCGAGCAGGGGCTGGCTGTGCTGACGGGGTTTTTGAAAAACAAACTGGAAAATAAATAGCGCCGTATCTTTGCGCATGAGTTCCGCCCACCACCCCGACGTCTCTCCCGACGCTCCGCTTTACACCCCCGCATTTATATTGTTGTGTATTTCCCATGCGCTGTTCGCCGGCAGTTTTAATATGATGATCCCTGAACTGCCCTCTTATCTGACTTCCTTGGGCGGCGGCGAACACAAAGGCCTGATCATTGCGCTGTTTACCATTACAGCAGGCATTTCCCGGCCTTTCAGCGGGAAACTGGCCGACAGCATCGGGCGTATGCCGGTGATGTACATTGGCGTGGCAGCCTGCGTGATCTGCGGTATTCTGTATCCTGTCCTTACTTTTGTGAACGGCTTTTTGTTCCTGCGCTTTATGCACGGATTTTCCACCGGGTTCAAGCCTACCGGCACTTCGGCTTATGTGGCCGACATAGTGCCGATGCACCGGCGCGGAGAAGCAATGGGCATGCTCGGGATATGTTTTAGCCTTGGCATGTCGGCTTCGCCGCCTTTGGGCAGCTGGATGGCGCAAATATGGGGCATCAATTCGGTATTTTATGCCTCCTCCGCCATGGCTGCCGCTTCCATGCTGATCATGTACAACATGCCCGAAACGCTGCCGGAAAAACAGGCTTTTCACCCGAGGCTGCTGCGCATTACAAAAGACGATATTTTTGACCCCCTGGTCATACCCTCTGCTATTGTGATGATCCTCTGCTATGGGAGTTACGGCGTCATCCTCACCCTGGCGCCCGATCTGAGCGACGCGACCGGCCTGGGCAACCGGGGCACCATTTTTACGATTTTTACGCTGGCCAGCATCTCCACCCGGCTTTTTGCCGGAAAATTATCGGACCGCCTGGGGCGCGAGCCGGTGCTCAAAGTATCGGCGCTCGTCATTACCGCCGCCATGGTGGCGTTCGGCCTGGCCCAATCGCCCGAAGGGTTGTATCTTGCCTCGGTATTGTTCGGACTTGGAAACGGTATTTTTTCCCCGGCCATCAGCGCCTGGACGGTCGATCTCGGCGATCCGCAACGCCGGGGGCGGGCCATGGCCACCATGTATATTGCCCTCGAAATCGCTATCGGCGGCGCGGCGGCACTGGCGGGCTGGTATTTTGCCAACGTCATGGAGCGTATGCCGGCAGTCTTTTTTGCCGCGGCCCTGATGAGTCTGCTGGGCTGGGGATATCTGATGATCAGAAAAAGGTTCAAATGAAAGACACCAACCGCGGTCTCTGGTTTGCCGTGCTGGCCTGTGTGGCTATGGGGCTTTTCGCCCGGTCGCCGCGATTTGCAGGCGGCAACGATGTTGTAACGATTGCCCTGTTCATCGCCACGCTGGCGTTGAGCGCAACGGGTTTTTGGCTGGGCCTGCGCGGTGCGCGGCGACAGCGCACCCTGTGGTCGTGGCTGGCGCCGGGTATCAACGCGTTTATTTTTATCGCGTTTATCGCTTTTTTTGTGCTGATTTTGAGGGCGTTGCTGCGGATGAATTAGTTGATTTGTTGATTTGAAGGCCCTGCTTCTGACCGCTCAAATCAACAAATCAACAAATCAACTTAATGCGGCAACCTATCCCGGAAATACCCGTACACCCAGGTGCCCGCGATGGCGCTAAGGATGGTGACCAGAATAACCGTGGCGCCGGTACCGACCTGAGCGAAGAGCGGCCCGGGGCAAGCGCCGGTCATGGCCCAACCAAACCCGAACAGCAGGCCGCCGAAAATCTGGCCTTTGTTGAACGTTTTCGGATGAAAAGTGATTGGTTCGCCGTATATGGTTTTGATCCGCCATTTTTTGATCAGGAATACCGAGAGCGCGCCTACCGCCACCGCGGTACCGATCACGCCGTACATGTGGAAAGATTCCAGGCGGAACATTTCCTGAATGCGGTACCAGGAAATGATCTCGGCTTTTACGAAAGTGATACCGAAAAATATACCGACGAGCGAGTATTTCAGATTGTACCACCAGGGGTGTTTCAGGTGCGATTCGTTCACGCACATCGTGTCGAGCGAGCGCACCTCGAAATCGGTTTCCGGCGTAGTGGCTGCCGCCGGTTCCGCAACTTTAAAGGATGTTGTATTTGCCATGTCTTTTTTTCAGATTTTTTAAAGCGCCAGAATGTACGGCAGGATGAGATTGGCCATCAGAAAACCGCCGGCCATGAAGAAAATAGTGGCGACAAGCGAAGGCCATTGCAGGGTGGACAAACCCATGATGGCGTGTCCGGAAGTGCAGCCGCCGGCATAACGCGTGCCGAAGCCTACCAGGAAACCGCCGCCAATCATCAGCAGCAAACCGCGCAGGGTCAGCAGATTGTCCCAACTAAACAGGTCGGCCGGGACAAGCCCTTCAACACGGGTGACGCCATAACTGGCCAGGTCGCCGGCCAAGTCGGGATGTATCTGGATGGGATCGGGATTTTTCAACAGAAATGCCGCTATGGCAGCGCCGGCAACGATGCCCCCGACAAAGAAAAAGTTCCAGGTTTCCTTTTTCCAGTCGTACTGGAAAAACTTGATGTTGGCCGGAAGGCATGCCGCACAAATGTGCCGGAAATTGGAAGACAAGCCGAAGTGTTTGTTCCCCAAAATCAACAGGGCCGGAACGGTCAGGCCGATAATGATGCCGGCCGTCCACCAGGGCCAGGGTTGCGTGAGAAATTCCATTTATATATAGTGATGAGTGATGAGTGATGAGTGATGAGTGATGATATTTTTTTATAAACCTTATAAACCTTATAAACCTCATAAACCTCATAAACGAATTAATAGGTATAATTCAATACAAAGTTATAAAGCGTCATATCCACTTTGTTAATGACGTATTTATCGTTGCCGTAGGTTTCGCCGAGGCGGCCTTTCCAAACCACAAGCAGTTGGGCGCGCAGGCCTTTCAACGCGCCTCCAAAGGTATAACGCGCGTCGAAATTGAACTGTTCATAAGATGGAAAGCCGTACTTGTTTAGCGAAACATCTTTCACATCGGGCAGGTAGAACCGGCCATAAGCGGCTTCGAGGCGCCATTTTTTAGCCGGCGGCTGCCAGCTTACCTTTCCGGTAACAGCCTGTACATTGCCGCTGCCCTCGATACGTTCTCTCGGCATAAAGGTATAAAACGGCTCCCGCCCCCATTCGCGGGGGTTGAGAAAACGACCGTCGCCGGTGGTATGGGTCCAGGCGGCCAGCGCCTGCCAGCCGTTGCGTTGCCAGCCGGCCTGCGCGCTCACGACATTCGACCGGCTTCCCTTTGTGAAATAAGTGCGCGTCTGATCCTCATGTCCGCCGGATGAAAGCGCATCCTGGTGCGTCCATTGCAGGCCGAGCAGTATTTTATGGCTGTTCCGAAGCGGGTACACGTAATCAGCCTGTATCATTGCCGTATTGAAAATATTGTCCACGTACTGATCCCAGGCTTGTACCTGGAGTCGCGACCCGAACTGCCGGCTAATGCCCAGCAAACCGACTCCTTTGCTTTCCAGGTTTTCCGGATAACCGCTGGCAGTGCCGTCGGGGTTCAACCCTTTCGGGTAAATACCGATAGAATGACCGGCCGAGTACCATTTGACGGTGCTGCGCGGTGAAATCCGCCACAACCAGCCGCCTTCCATTTTCCAGTTTTTCCAGTTGTTCGTTTCGCCCCACACGCCCGACACCATGGTCGGGCGCATGCGGCCGTCCTGCGGATTGATAAAGGGCGTCTGGATAGTCTGTTGTCCGAATGTAAGCCGCGATTTTTTCCATTCATAGCGCAGCCATATCTCTTCCAGCCGGTCGAGATTGGTCCGGTTGGAGGGGTCGGTGATGTCGAATAAGCCGATCTCATAGCGGTTGGCAGCGCCGGTCGTGGAATCCCGTTTTCCAAAATCGGAAGAGGCGAGGTTGTAGTTAAAAACGCCACCCAATCCGAAGCGGAAGCCGTGAAAAGACGCCGTTTGGTAGTGCAAGCCGCCCCCGGCAGCCAGGGCATAATAATCCGACAGTTGCCGGGCATTGTCGGTAGCCATAAAATACGACCTGAAGGCGCCGCGAAACCGGCCTTTTTGAAACAGCTCCCGAACATTCCGGGCTTCCGGCCGGGCAAGGGTGTCCGGCGGAGTTGTCGGGGTTTGGGCCAACAACCCGGTTGTTTTGATCAGGAGAAGAAGGAGTATCGATCTCATTGTAACGCCGACTGTTAGTCGGCGTATATGAACCCTGCACCGTAAAACCGGTAAAAAATCCATATACACCGACTGTTTATTTTCGTGAGTTTTTTCACGCCGACTGTCAGCCGGCTTTACAGCAATGTGCTCGGGCAAACGTAATCCGTGACCTTGAACTTGCCGCTTTCCTTGAGCGATTTAAAGCCACCCTGCACATCTACCAGGTTGTCGTAACCGCGGGCGCGCATGATGCTGGCGAATATCATGGAGCGGTAACCGCCGGCGCAGTGCACGTAGGCTGTTTTGTCTTTCGGCAGTTGCAGCATCGATTCGTTCACGAAATCGAGCGGCGCGTTCTCGGCGCCCTCGAGGTGTTCGCTGTCGTATTCGCTTTTCTTGCGCACGTCGAATACCGGGGCATCAGGCCTTTCGGCCAATCGTTGAGCCAGTTCCTCCGTACTAATGCTTTCGATGCGGTCGACTTCCATGCCGGCTTTTTCCCAGGCGTCGAAACCGCCTTCGAGGTAACCCAGGCAGTAATCGTATCCGACGCGGGCCAGGCGGGTGACCACTTCTTCCTCGCGGCCGGGCTCGGCGACAATCAGCAGTTCCTGTTTCACATCCGGGATGAGCGCGCCCACCCAGGGAGCGAACTGACCGTCGATGCCGATATTGATGGCGTTGGGCACAAAGCCTTTGGCAAAGATTTGCGGATCACGGGTATCGAGGATGAGGGCGCCGGTTTCGTTGGCCGCCGCTTCAAATGCCCGGGGCGACAGGGCGTGGGTACCGCGTTTCAGCACTTCATCGATGCTGTCGTAGCCTTGTTTGTTCAGGGCGACGTTGAGCGGGAAGTAGGCGGGCGGCGGCATGAGGCCGGTGGTTACTTCTTTTACGAATTCGGCTTTGGTCATGTTGGCGCGCAGGGCGTAGTTGGTCGCCTTTTGGTGGCCGAGGGTATCGAAGGTTTCTTTCGACATGTTTTTGCCGCAGGCCGAGCCGGCGCCGTGCGCGGGATACACGATCACGTCGTCGGGCAAGGTCATCACCTTGTTGCGCAGCGAATCGAACAGCGTTTCGGCGAGTTGTTCCTGTGTCATGTGCGCGGCTTTCTGGGCCAGGTCGGGCCGGCCAACGTCGCCGATGAACAGGGTGTCGCCTGAAAAGAGCGCCGTTTCTTTGCCGTTTTCGTCGAGCAGCAGGTATGAGGTACTTTCCATGGTATGCCCGGGCGTATGCAGCACACGGAAACGCACTTTGCCCACTTTGAATTCTTCGCCGTCTTTGGCAATATAGGCTTCAAAGGTCGGGTTGGCGTTTGGGCCGTAAACAATGGGCGCCCCGGTTTTTTTACTCAGGTCGACGTGGCCGCTCACAAAATCGGCATGGAAGTGCGTCTCAAAGACGTACTTGATCTTCGCGTTGTCTTTTTCTGCTTTTTCCAGGTAGGATGTCACTTCGCGCAGGGGGTCGATCACCGCGGCTTCACCTTCGCTTTCGATGTAATAGGCGCCCTGAGCCAGGCAACCGGTATAAATTTGCTCAATCTTCATAATCAGAATGACTTTGTTTATTTTTTAATGAATGATGGCACAAAGATGCAGGGAGCGCCGGGGCAATATCCGTGACTTGAGTCACGGACGTAAAAAACGTGTTTCTTGTTTGAACGCCCGGCTGTGTTAACTTTGCCCCGGTTTACGCAGCAACATGACAACACAGGTATTTTTGATTCGATTGACTGCTCTGACGGCCGCCACCTCGGCCCTGTTGGGCGCATTGTACCTGTGGGCGCCGCCCGCGCAAACGCACGGACGGTTTATGATCCTAACGGTGTTGTTGTTCGTGCTGGTTTGTACCGGGCTTTTTTTCGCCGGTAAAAGTGCAGCCCGGAGTTCCAGCAAATTTGCTTTTAACAACCTGGTTTCAGCCTCCGTGTTTGGAAAGATGTTGCTGGCCGTGGCGTTTTTGTTCGTTTACCAACAGGTAGCCAATCCGGTCAACGAGTGGTACGTAGGCATCTTTTTGCTGACCTATATTGTCTATACCGGCTTTGAGGTTTGGTTTATGACAAAGTTGGCCCGAAACGGGTAGAAGAATTAAACAAACAAAAACACTCCCCTGCACATGAAACGTCCGAAAAAAGGCGAGTATGCCCCCTTTCACGAAAGCTACCTGAAAGAACTGCCACCCCGCGGCACTGCGCAAACCCTGCTGAAAAACACCTTCCGGGAAGCGCAGCAACTGCTTGGCAATTTGCCGGAAGAAAAAGGCAACTACGCATACGCGCCCGGCCGCTGGACGGTGAAACAGGTCATCATGCACCTTATTGATTTCGAGCGGGTGTTTGCTTTCCGCATCCTGTCGTTTATTCGCGCCGACCGCGTGGCCTTGCCGGGATTCAACCAGGATTTCTGGATGGAGGAAGTACACGTAACCGACCGTACGATCAAAGATTTACTGAAAGAATGGAAAGCCGTGCGCGATAACACTTTATTTTTACTCAAACAATGCACCGAGCAACAATCGGCCTTTGCCGGTACGGCCAGCGGCTGGAAAGTGACGCCGCGCGCGCTGTTTTATATTATTGCCGGCCATCACATTCATCACCTGCAAGTATTGCGGGAACAGTACCTGACCGACGACGACATCAAACCATGATCAAAAAGTGGATACTCAAAGCCATCGTTCAAAAAACCATTTCTTTCCTGCCATACCCACACCAAATCAATTACTTTTTCCAAAAGTATGTCACTAAAGGCGTACAACTGAGCGACGCCTACTTCGAAGACCGCCTGGAGCACGCTAAAACCCATCTGGAAGCCTGGGAAAAATATTCCGATGGCCAGCCGCTGCGCTCCTCGCTCGAACTGGGCGCCGGCTGGTACCCTGTGGTACCCCTTGCGTTTTATCTATACGGCGTCGAAACGATCCGTACGGCCGACATAACCCGGCTCGCCAATGCCCGCCATGTACAGACGACCATCCGGAAATTCCTGGCATATACCGAAGATGGCCGCTTGTCGGGTTTTATACGGGCAAAAACCGAACGATTGGAAGAATTACGCGATCTTGTTGAAAAACCACTCGATTTTGAGGCGCTTACCGGTGCGCTGCATATAGAATACCTGATCGGCGACGCCCGGCATTTGCCCCTGCCTGACGGCTCCATCGACCTGGTACATTCCAATAATACCTTCGAGCATATTTACCCCGACATCCTTGCCGGCCTGCTGCGGGAGTTCAAGCGGGTTGCTCGGCCCGGTGGCGTACAGTCCCATTTTATCGACCTGTCCGATCATTTCGCGCATTTCGACCCGTCCATCACCATTTACCATTTTTTGCGTTTTTCGCCGGCTGCCTGGCGCTGGATCGACAACGGTATCCAGCCGTTGAACCGGCTGCGGATCACCGATTACAGACGCTTATATCAGGAAACAGGTATCCCGGTGGATGCCGAGATGTTGCGCCCGGGAAATGTGGAAGCCTTGCGGGCGGTACCGGTGGACACGACTTTCAGGGGCAATTCTGAAAAAGAAAATGCGGTGAGCCATGCGCATTTTATATCGCGGCAATGATCCTAGATTGGATACTGATTTTCATGTTTGCTGCTTCAGTTCTTTAAATTCCGTCTGTGTCATATCTGAAACCTTGGATATGTAGATAACAAGCGTTTGAATCAAGAGGCTTTCACGGTCATCGTAGTAAAGTGACCGCCCCCTTTTCTGTTGCCGTAAAAAAAGACCCATCCGCCCGGTAACCTTCTATCTGCGCCACCCATACGTACACGCCGGGCGTCATGGCCTTACCGCGGTAGTAGCCGTCCCAACGGCCATCAAGTTCTACGGATTCGAAAAGCAGATTACCCCAGCGGTCATAAACGGATAATTTTAGCCCCAGCATATCAGAGCCAAAAACCGAGAAATAGTCGTTCACGCCGTCGTCGTTCGGGCTGAACACGTTGGGGATGTAATAACGGGTAGGGCACAGGTCGCGCACAAAAATGGAATCGGCGCCGGAACAGCCGTTTTGGTCGGTCACGCGCACCCAATACAGGCCTTCCCGTGCGGCGTCCAGGCTGGGTGTGTGCGCATTATTTTGCCAGCGGTATTGTTCATAAACGCCGGGGCGCAGCGTCAGCAGCGGATAATGATCGTCGCCGCAAACAATAGTGTCATTGCCCAAAAACGGTTTCGGCAACCCGTGCACCAGCACTTCCGCCGCGGTCGGATACGTGGCGCAGCCCGATATAATACCGGTTACCTGGTATTGGCCGGCCTGTTCCGGCCCCACGTTCGGGAGAAGGGGAAATTGTTCGAAAGAGAAATAGTTGTTTGGCCCCCGCCATTCGTAGCGCGCGCCGGGCAGGTCGACGGCGCCCAACGCAATGGTTTCCCCTACGCAGCCCTCCTGGTCGTCGGTGACGGCCACCGACTGGCGAAGCGTGACGAGCAGGTCGCGGGTGATGGTGTCCTGAATGTTGAGACAATTGTCGGTTAGGTACAGCGTAACCGGGTAGGCGCCCAGGGCGGAGTAGGTATGCGTAAACGCGGGCTCGGTACTGGCAGTGCCGTCGCCCAGTTCCCAGACCAGTGTGTGGCGGGGCGGTTTGAATCCTGTTTCAAAACGGATCGTATCGTTCAGGCAGCCGCCTTCCGGTATCAGACTGTTGGCATTGATGGGTTTGAAACTGGCTCCGCCGCCGTAGGAATAGGATTCGACATTGCCGTAACCATAAGCCGAAGCAATGACGCCGCAACCGCCCGAAATAATGGTGTGGGCGCCGGGCTGTACCTGGATGCGGGCATAAGAAAAATCAGGATTGCCTGCTACTATTTCAACGCTCGCCCCGGCAATGTCTTTTAATAATTTACCGTCGAAGTACGTGACATCGACGTCCGCGGTTTTGGTGATGACGTTGACGTAATTTTCGGTGATATTTTCCAAAGAAGAGTTGTAAAGGGTTACGGTATCGCGGATTTGTTCCACGCTGTTCAGCATCAGCATGGCCGGGTCGCCCACCGGGTAGCCGCTACACGAGCTGCCGATCAGATATTGAGCCGCTGCAATAGGTTTGCTGGCAATAATGTAGCTTGGTTCGGAGCGTTTGAATTCAACGAAAGCGCCGGCTGCGAGCGTGTATTGTTGCGTGGTAGCGCCCTGCACCGTCACTTCCGTATTATCTTCCGATGCCATGATCCGGAAAAGGTCATAAGGCATGTGCGCGTGCGGTGCCGTGACGAATTGTTTGCCCCAGGCTGATACCGGAATCATTTGTTCGAGCAGGTTGTCGCGCCAGTTGCAGCCCACGGGCAGCTGTATCCAGCGGGCGCCGCCAAATACATTAAACTTCTTGTTTCCCGTAATATGCGAACCGCTCAGGTCGCCGCCGCCCAGGGCCGCCTGCACCTGGTAGGTTTCGCCGGCATTGAGGTTGACGGTAAAAGTAGTTCCTTTTGTTTTGCCGCCCTTGGTTTGGTCGCTTACCCTGATCGTGATGTCGGTGTTGTCTTCCATACCGACCAGCAGAAATTCGGAAGGATATACCTGGCCGCTTTCCTGGTAGCCGTTATAGGTGAGCACATAATATTCCTGTCCCAGCGATTCCACTGGCAGTACCACCGTCGCCTCGGAACGCATGGAATGATACTGGTGGGTGTACACCGACACCGGCTGTTGCGATTCCAGTTCCACGCCGTTGATGTCTATTGTTTCCGAACCCACATTTTCGGCAGTCGCCGGCAATTTGACGATGGTGACGCTGTTGGCCGCCACCTGAAAATTTTGCGACCAACCGCGCAAAGGCATGCGCACGACGCCGGTGGTATTGTATTTGGAAGTGATCATCGCCACCATGGAGTTTTGCCCGATGTTGCGATGTTCCATAAAGCCCAGCCAGAAATGCCGGCCTTCATTGGTTTGGGCCCGAAGAAAAATCGGGCAAAAGGTCAGGATGGTGATCAACAGGAAATACGGCGCCTTTTTCATGCGGCAAATATTGCGCATTTCAGGAGCCCATGCAGAACTAAAATTGGAAATGCAAAAGCTTGCTTAAAATGGAACTAACGTTTCACCCGAAACAGTTCCACCGAATCCGCCACCACGAACGGTCTTCGCCGGCCGTCGATGTAAAAGGAATCCAGTTTGATCCGGAATTCCCGCTGTGTGGGATCGAGTTCGGGCCGGCGAACCAGGGGTAGCCGGTTGATTTGATTGAAAGAAACAGTGTCGGTCTGTATGTCGTCGAATTTAATATCCGGCTTAGGCGTTCCTTTTTTGGATTCTGCCAGCGAAAAAACGGTTTTCATCAGCAGGGCTTCCCCGAAATCGAGCTCGCCGGCGCTGACCTGCTCAAATTTGGCCTGATTGAAAAAGGCCCTGCGAAACGCCACTTTGTACAGGTGGGCCTCCGAAAAATTGGCGAATTCAAAGGAACAACCGCCGAAATCGCTGTCCGTAATATGGGCTTTGTAAAAGTTTGCAAAGTCGAAAAAGGCGGCTTTGGCGCGCATGCCGGCCCATTGCACATGGGCGTCGGTAATTTCTGAGCCTTCAAAGTTGGCGTGGCTCAGGTCGGCGCCCGTGAGGGAAACCGACTCCAGGATAGCGTTCGAGAGGTTGATATTGCGCAGGTAAGCGCCATCGAGGTTGACGTGTTGCAGGGTTGCGTAGGAAAAATCGGCCAGCAAAAAGATCTGGTCGCAGGTGTTGTGACTCAGCCGGCTGGCGATCAGGCTGAGCAACACCTGCCCCCGTTCGGGGCTGGTCATCCGGCTCGTAATGGTATCTCCTTCCAGGTAGCGGTATGGTTTGAGCGCCTTGGTGAGCGCCACGATGCGACCGATCAGTTGCGGGCTGAGGTCGCGTTGTTCCGGGTTGGAGCGCAGTTCCTCGTCAATTTTGTTCATGATATTGTCGAACAAAAAAACCAGCGAACTGCGCCGTTCGGCTTCCTGGAGATAGGTTTGCTGCTCTATACGTTTGTTTTGGACATCCAGTTTATCATTTTGTTTTTTGAGATAATAGGTTTGCAGCAGCACCATGACCAGCGGCGCCAGGGCAATCGTCATAGTAATGGCGCCCACGCGCGTCAAACGGCGCAGGGTGGCATACAACACGTCTTTCACCGTGTCGCGCTCCACCCTCCGGTCGGCGAGCTGGTCCACTAACCTGGATACGCTGCCGTAAAGCGGTTTGGTCGCATACGTTTGCACCAAAAAACGCAATACCCCGAACCGGGAACGGTAGCGGCGCATGGTCAGCTCTTTTTCGAGAAGTTCCAGGCGCTCGCGCAACTGCCGGTTCTCGGCTTCCAGTTCAATCCAGTTGTCCTTTTCTTCCATAATCGTTTGGTCGCTGCACACAAATGTAAGTAGTTTTGAGGGAGTGTTTATTTTTCAATTGTTGTTACCCCGCTCAACCAAATCCCGGCTTCAGGTTTAATGACCATACGAATGAACGTTTTATTCACGCACGGCTATTTTCTCGGGGAAGACCCAAAGGAACAGGCGATTATGAAACCCTACCCACCGTTGGGCATCCTGTACCTGTCGGCCTGGCTGGAACGCCGCGGGGTGGAAAACGAAGTGTTCGATACGACGTTTTCCACCCCCGAAAAGTTGCAGCAATACCTGCTGGAACACCGCCCCCGCATCGTTGCCCTGTACACTAACCTGATGACAAAACTGAACGTCATCAGGATCATGTGTTTTATCCGCGATCAGACGACTTTGCAAAATACCCTCATCGTGCTCGGCGGTCCCGACGTGACGCACAACGCCGAAGACTACCTGCGCTGTGGCGCCGGCCTGATTGTAATCGGGGAAGGGGAACAGACGATGCTGGAGATAGCCTCATTATTCTTAAATATCGAATACCGAACAGCGAATGTCGAATATCGATATTTTAAAAACATCCCCGGTCTTGCCTGTCTCCTCCCCGACGGTTCGCTGCACCGCACGGCCCCCCGCGAAAAACTCCGCGACCTGGACGAGATACCCCTGCCCAACCGGCAAAAAATTGATCTGCAACAATACCTCGACGCGTGGAAAAAATCCCACGGCCACAGCGCCGTCAGCGTAAGCACCCAGCGCGGATGCCCCTATACCTGCCGCTGGTGCAGCACGGCGGTGTACGGGCAGAGTTACCGCCGGCGTTCGCCCCCGGCAGTAGTCGACGAGATCGAATGGTTGCAGGCCCATTATGATTTCGACCTGATCTGGTTTGTCGACGACGTGTTTACCGTCAGCCACAAATGGCTGAATGAATTTTACGACGAACTGCAACAACGCGGCGTGCGCGTTGCTTTTGAATGTATCACCCGCGCCGACCGGCTGAATGAGGAAGTAATACAGACATTGAAAAACTGCGGCTGTTTCCGCGTTTGGATTGGCGCCGAAAGCGGCTCCCAACGTATCATCGACGCCATGGATCGCCGGGTGGACGTACGGCAGGTGCGCGACATGATCCGGGCCGCCCGGCAGGCCGGCATCCAGGCCGGTACCTTCATCATGCTCGGCTATCCCGGCGAAACCGAGGCCGATATCCGCGAAACGGTGGAGCACCTGAAGGCTTCTAACCCCGACCTGTTCACCATTACAGTGGCCTACCCGATCAAAGGTACCGGCCTTTATGAAGAAGTGCAATCGACGGCCTTTTCCGCGTTGCCCTGGGCGGATCGCACCGACCGCGACCTCGATTTTCAGCGCAACTACCCGCGGCGCTATTACGATTTTGCGGTGCGCTGGACAGTAAATGCCGTGCATTGGCATAAAGCCGGGTTGGCCAAACGCCGGTTTACCTTTTCCGGGATGCGTTATTTCGGGAAAATGTGGGTCGCAAGGGCGGGAATGTGGTGGTGGAAAAAGGAAAACCGGCCGTTTTGAATGACGGAACCTGAATGTTATTAAAATTCAAACCGGCCTGATCGGTGAAAATATTTGGAACTTTATGTGTTATCCCTGCATATTTGTTAATCATTTTGCTTTTTACAAACTCCGCCTTCTTTAATTATTTATCTTTGATCGCTTTTTGCTGCGACCATAATACGGTTGAAATCCTATGATAATATTAGCATTAGTTTGTACTTTGTTTGTTATCGCCCTGATGCCTGTACTCCAGGTCGCTTACAAATATATGTTTAAAACACCGCTCCGGGATGCCACGCTCGAAGTATGGGTAGGAAAAGACGATCAGGGCAAAGACCTGTTTTTATACCTCCCGCCCAAACCGGACGATAAAAGTATAAAAAGAATGGCCGACACGATGAGTAAGGTGTCCAAGGCCTCTTATAAAAAAAAATAACTCCCTCGAATGATCGATGAGGGCAAAACTAATCTGAGTTCCTCCCCCCCGCCTTCCGGGAAGCCAACAGAAAAAGGGAGTGCCATTTCAACCACTATCAAAGTAGGCGGGACAGGCGGTTTTTTGGTTTTTCTGGTCAGCAAGCTTCCGGACGCTCATCCGTACAAATCGCTTTTTTTGTATTTGTGCCCCACTGGAGGCGCCATTTTGGCCACCCTTTGGAACTGGCTCAAGCGGGAAATCGACGCCTTCTGGTTAGAACAAGTATTCCGTTACCGCTGCCGGCAAGCCCGCGCCTACCTTGCCCGCCAATACGCCAATCCCAATCTGACGCCACAGGATAAGGCGAAACTCGACTTATTGGCAGCGACGCTTACCGAACAGGAACACGAGTATTACATGAACCGGATCAAGGCGGTGCCATATTCCCGTTCTTATTCGACACCTTTCACAGTACCGGCTAAATCATCGGAAGAAGAAACCGGGGAGTCTTAGTATTCCCGCATCAGCAACTCCTCCATCATTCCGCGCAACGGGGCCTTGCGCGCCTCAGGCGCCTCCACGGCGTCAAAATGTCCGAATGCCTCTGCCTGATACCGCCGTTTTTCAGCGGTCACGAGGTCAGGAATACCGTTGCGATCGAAAATATCACGCACGGCCGAAATTTTTACCGGTAAATCGGGCCCGGTTTTCATCCAGTATTCCAGTTCCTGCCGGTCGGCCGCGGATGCCACCTCCAGCGTTTTAAGCACGAGAAAAGTCTTTTTATTTTGCAAAATATCGCCGCCCACCTGTTTGCCGAACTTGGCAGGGTCGCCGTAGGCGTCCAGCAGGTCGTCCTGTATCTGGAACGCGATGCCGGCCAGGCGGCCGAATTCGTACAGGTGCGCCGACTGGTTTTCATGGGCGCGGGCGCACATGGCGCCCATTTCCAGGGCCCCGCCGAGCAGCACTGCCGTTTTCAGTTCGATCATGCGGATATATTCGGGCAGCGTGACGTCGTGCCGGGTTTCAAAATTGAGATCGTATTGCTGGCCTTCACACACTTCGATGGCCACGCGATTGAAAGTGTCGAGCAGGTCGGCGACGATCACGGAATCGTCGAAACGCGCCAGGTGGCGGTAAGCGAGTATCAGCATCGCGTCGCCGCTGAGAATACCGGCAGTGGCACTCCACTTTGTATGCACGGTAGGTTTGCCGCGGCGCAAGGGGGCTGCGTCCATGATGTCGTCGTGCATCAGGGTGAAATTGTGGAACAATTCCACCGCCCAGGCCGCGGGAAGCGCCTGATCCACGTTGTCCTGAAACAACTCATACGCCATCAGCACCAGGGCCGGGCGCAGGCGTTTGCCGCCGAGCGTGAGAATGTAGTCGCAGGGGTCGTACAGTTCGCGCGGAGCGGGGGGAAAAGGGTTGGCGGCGGCGTAGGCGTTGATTTTGTCGAGCAGCGCGGGGAGGGTGTGCATAGTGTAACGGGAGTGAGCGGCAAAGATAGCGCGTTTGCCGTCATGGTTCGATGCCCAGAATCAACAACGGTACCGGCGGGTTATTACGCCCCTGCCGCATGACGTTGTACACTTCCCCCTCGTAGTAAGCGATGCCGCTCGACATTTGGGTCTGCATCTTTTTGGTTGGTAATACTTCAATGCCCAGATTGATGACGCCGCCGGAGTAGAACAGCATGTGTTTTACAAACAAATCGTAAGCGACGAACGCGTATTTCCCGAACTGAATTTCGACGGCGATTTTGTCTTTGACGAAGTCGGTTTGGTTGTAGCTGTAGATGGGCTCTTTTTCGCCGTTTTCGAATAGAAACTTCCTCTGTTCGTTTGCAGGCAGAAGAACACTTTTTTCCATCAGGCCCCGATTCAATGTAATATAGTAGTTATACCGGCTTTCGACCCAATCTCTCTTGGAAAATTCATTTTGAAATGCCTTATTCAGATCAATCGGGCTATAAAGATTCGCCCCGCCTTTGCGAATCTCTTTGCTAACTTTAGTGCGCAGTTGTTCCGCATCGATGCTTTCGATCGCTTCTTTTATCTCGGTATAAAGGTTAGGATGATGGACAATCAGATATTCTTCACCATTGAGGTGCGAATACTTTTGGGCTATTTTCATTTTCCGTTTCCATTTAGTTCAAGTTTCAGCCACTCTTTCGGCACCTGGGCGACCTTGTCTGTTTTTGAAGGCGTATGTATCGGTTTGGTAATCGGACGGATTTTCAAACGGCCTTCATTCAGGTCCCGGATACGTTGTCTGGCCATGGAGCAGTATTTTTCATCGCGGTCAATGCCGACCCCATTTCTGTTATTCTTGATCGCTGCAATTACCGACGACCCAACACCTGCAAACGGATCCAGTACCCAACTTCCTTCATTAGTCAGGGCCAAAATACATCGCTCTGCCAATTCAATCGGAAACTGGCAGGGATGTTCCGTTTTTTCGGGGTGATTGGACTTGACATTCGGTATATCCCAAAGTTCTTTTTCCCAATCCTGTACCACGATTTCCCAAATGTCGGAGGGGTTTTTGCCCATGGGATTTCCGGAAGGTTTGCCCTTGTTCGGCCCTTTAAAATGCCGTTTGCCCGGATATTTGGAAGGTACCCTGACATTGTCGAGATTAAAAATATAATTGTCCGTTTTGGTGAACCACAAAATCGTTTCGTAACGCCCGGAAAAGCGGTTGGAAGCGTGAAGGCCGTGCCCGAAATGCCAGATAATGCGGTTACGCAGTTTCAGGCCGTATTTTTTAAATATTTGATAATAAAAAATATCCAGCGGAAAGACCTCGCCTTTATCCACAAAATTACCTACCTGCCAGCATAAACTGCCGCGTTCGGACAGTACCCGTACGAGTTGTTGAATGATTGCCTCCTGGGTTTCCAGGTATTTCTCGATGGATGTTTTTACCTCGTAAGATTTGCCGATGTTATAAGGCGGAGATGTGATGATGAGATCGAATTTCCCATCCTCGAATGCTGAAACGACCTTCAGGGCATCGCCCTGCCGGACCTGATAGTCCACTGATGGCGAAATGTAATCGAATAAAGGTTCTTTAACGCCCATATTTTTGGAAAAATTCGTTGTTAACCGGATACAATTTGCGAAGGTAGTTCAGGTTATTTAAAAACCCAATTTTAAAACAAAAAGTTTTTCACACATCAATTATGCCCGCCCGCCGTATCTTCCATTTCCTGTTCCTCCTCCTGCTACTCCCGGTACTTATTTACCTGCTGCAATTCAACTGCCGGCTGTACTATAGCCCGGAATTCGGGCAGACAACGGACGGCCGGGTGAATAAAACCCTGCTCAAGCAGCTGCACTTCCTCCGGGGCGCCCTTGAAGCGGGCGCAGGAAAGGAAATGCAAAACCTGTACCCGGAAGGTTTTTTGTTTATCCATTGCCTGTACGGACTGGCCTGGTACAACGCGCTCAAATCCTTGTCGCCCGAATCCGAAATATTTCAGGATGGTCTTCGGGAAATCACCAAAACCCTCGTGCGGGTGCAATCGGAAGACGCCCGGGCCATTTTCAACCGTGATTTGCCACTCGAATACGGCGCTTTTTACCAGGGCTGGACCAATTACCTGCTCGGCCGGAAACTGGCCCTGCAAAATCCTTCGGCCCGCGATACCGCGGATGTCCGTTTATTCCGGTCAAATTGCCGGAAAATAGCCGCCGCCTACGAAGCCGCATCCTCGCCTTACCTGGCTTCCTATACCAACGGCATCTGGCCCGCCGATAATATACTGTGTATCGCTGCGCTGGCTTTGCATGATCGCTTGTTCCAGCCTGAATTCCGCCCCTTGATACCGCGATGGCTGGAAGGGGTGAAGTTGGGCCTCGACCCCGGAACGGGCCTGATCCCGCACGAAGTATCGCCCAACGGTGAAACGGCAGGCGGCGCGCGCGGCAGTTCGCAAAGCCTGATGCTGATTTTACTCGCAGAGATCGACACGGCGTTTGCCGCCCGGCAATTTGAAATTTACCTGAAACATTTTCTCGATTACCGCTTCGGCTTGCCCGGCATCCGCGAGTACCCGGAAGGCGCTGCGGGCAATGGCGATATCGACTCCGGGCCTGTCATCTGCGATATTGGCGGCGCAGCGTCTATTGTTGGAATCGGGGCCGCGTCGCGCCTGGGACAGCCCGGTTTGGGCATTCAAATCAGGAATGCCGTGGAAGGCATCGCGCTACCGCTGGAAAATGCCGAGTCCAAATGGTATTTTACCGGAAAAGCCCCAATGGCCGATGCCTTCCTGGCGTGGGCGCACTCGCTTTCGCCGGCGCCCGACCCACCAGAATCTGAAAACTGGCGTTGTACCTTTCACGGGTGGAGCCTGCTGGCCTCCCTGTGTATGCTGGCGTTTTATCGCCTGTTGTTGCGGCTAACCAGATAGACCGCCCCCTACCCGTTGCACAAATCCTGCAAATCCGAATCTTTACCGAACACCACCAGCACATCGCCCTGGCGTACAATGGTTTCGTTGGACACCAGGCCCAGCGACTTTTTGGCGACGGTCGTTTTACCCAGGAAATTGGTTTTTTCTTCCTGGCGCAAGATGGTCACCACGAACATGTCGCCCTCGGCCGGCAGGTTGATCTCACCCAGTTTTTTGCCGATAAAAGCCTTTGGCGCGTCCACCTCTATGATTTCGTAAGTATCGTCGAGCGGGAACGCCAGTAGGCTGCCTTTCATCGAGAAGCGCTCGGCCAGCTGGTTGGCGTAGGATGCCTCGGGGTTGATGATCTCGTACACGTTCATCGTTTCGAGAATGGCTGTATGGATATAAGAAATGCCGCGGGCAATGATTTTCACCTCCGGGTAGTGGCGTTTGATAAGCGCCACTGTGGTCAGCGAAGCGCCTACATCCTCGCCGATACTGACCACGGCATAGTCGGCCTCGTCGATGGGTATTTGGGTGATGTTTTGCTCTTCGGTGGTATCCGTGCAAACCACGTAGGTCAGGTGCTCCTGCAACTGGGAAGTATGCTCCGAACTGTTGTCCACGCCGATGACTTCGTGGCCTTCTTCGATCAGGCGTTTGCCCAGGCTGGAACCGAAGTTGCCGAGGCCGATGATGACGAATTTCATTTATTTTGGTTTAGATAGTTTAGATGGTTTAGATAGTTTAGATAGTTTAGATGGTTTAGAGGGGTTTAGAGGGCAACTAAACCATCTAAACCCCTCTAAACCATCTAAACCCTCTAGACCTCAGTTGACAATGATATTATTCTCCGGGAAAATCATCCTTCCCGCTTTTGCCCGCTTGTTGAACGTAGCTACGAGGGCAATCAGAAAGGTCAGGAAACTAACCCGTCCTAAAAACATCAGGATGACGATAACGGTTTTACTGGCAGTGGAAAGTTGGGGGGTGAGATTAATGGAGAGCCCGACCGTGGCATAAGCCGAAAAACATTCGAAGGCGACGGACAACACCGGCAGTTCGGGTTGAATGGATATGATGATCGTCGTGGACAAGCCGATGGCGATCAGCGAGAGGCTGATAATGGTGGTTACCCGCGACACCACGGCATTCGAAATGGCTTGCCATTTAAACACCAGTTGTTCCTTTCCTCTTATCTGGTTGAGCAGGTTCAGCGTGGCAATGGCAAAGGTTGTGGTTTTGATCCCGCCACCCGTCGAGCCCGGCGAGGCGCCAATCCACATCAGCAGGAGGTAGATCATAATGGTGGGGTTGAGCAAGGCAGCCATATCCACGGTATTGAAACCGGCCGTGCGCGGCGTGACGGAACCGAAAAACGCCGTCGCGATTTTTCCCCAGAAACCGTGCTCCGCCAGGGTGTTATTATATTCAAAAACAAAAAAGGTAACCCAGCCGGCAAACAATAAAATCAGCGTGGTGCGCCACACGAGCGTCGTGTTAATATCCCACTTTACCAGGGGACGGACCGGCTTGTCGATCAGGTCGGTATATTGATGGACGAAACGGCGCAGACGGAATTTTACCACGGAAAAAAAGTTAAAAAATACGTTGTACCCGATACCTCCGGTGATGATCAGTCCGGCAATCACGACTTGCAGGGCGTAGTTGTGCCGAAAGCCTTCATCATACAGCGAGCTGCTCAGGGTTGAAAAGCCGGCATTACAAAACGCTGAAACCGAATGAAAAATGGCAAAAAACAAATCCGTGTCCGGCGAAGCCAGGTAGATGAGCAAGACGCCGATGGCTTCCACGCTAAAAACAAATCCCACAATTTTAGCCAAACTGCGAAACGTGGTGCGCAGGTTGCCCGAACTGATCAGGTCGGTCAGAAAAATAATGTCTTTGAACGATTTTTCTCCGCGGAACAACAGACCGAACAAGTTGGTAAAAGTCAGGATACCGATACCGCCCGCCTGGATCAGGAACAGAATGATCACCTGGCCAAGAAAAGTAAAATCCTTGCCCGTGTCCAGCACTGCCAGGCCGGTCACGCATACCGCGCTGGTGGAGGTGAACAAAGCATCGATGAATGTAATGCCCCGGTGGGTAGCATTAGGCAACATCAGCAGGGCGGCGCCCAGAATAATAATGCCGGCGAAAGTGCTGACAAAGGCCAGCGCGGGATGCATGTTCCGGTAAAATTTCAGGAACGTATGCTCGGAAATATCGATCAGCAGGGTAAAAAGCAGGACAACATAAAAGGCCTCGGGCGGCAGCAAAACCCGGCCAAACAATCCCATTACCGCGTGCAGGGCCAGCATAGCCGCTGTTACGATCAGAAAAATGGCAAAGACCTTGGTGGTAAGCGGACGCAAAGAACGGGCCCGTTCGACACTTTTTCGGATCAGGAACGGAAAATAAAGCAGCAGCAGCGAGAACAGTACCCATTGAGGCAGCCATTCGGTGCGCATCACCAGTAATATGAGCATCACCGCCGGCAAGGGCCAGCCTTCGAGAAGCTTTTTCAGGCGGTGTGCGTCCATGGAAGATTTGCTGGTGCAAACATCCGGATTTTAGAACTTGCGTTCCGCGCAGTTCGGATTTTTTTTAACACACCTGTTTCCGGTGCATCAAATCGCCCGGTTCACATCAAACTGTTCCAGGTAATCCGCTACCCGCCGCAGGAAAGAGCCGCCCAGCATACCGTCCACCACACGATGGTCGTACGACATGGACAGGAACATCATCTGCCGCACGGCGATCACGTCGCCGTATTCGGTTTCGAGCACGGCCGGTTTTTTCCGGATGGCGCCCGTGGCCATAATGGCCACCTGCGGCTGGTTGATGATCGGCGTGCCCATCACGTTGCCGAAGGTGCCGACGTTGGTCAGGGTAAAGGTGCCGCCCTGTATTTCTTCGGGCCGGAGTTGGTTCTGCCGCGCGCGGCTGGCCAGGTCGTTCACTTGTTTGGTGAGGCCGGCCAGATTGAGCATGTCGGCGTTTTTAATCACCGGCACGATCAGGTTGCCGCTGGGCAGGGCCGCTGCCATACCGATGTTGACGTCTTTTTTGACGATGATTCGCGTACCTTCCACCGATATGTTGATCATCGGGAAGTCGCGGATGGCGCGGGCAATAGCCTCGATAAATATGGGCGTGAAGGTGATGTTTTCGCCGTATTTTTTCCTGAATTCGTCTTTCACCCGGTTGCGCCAGTTGACGATGTCGGTCATGTCGGCTTCCACGAAGGAAGTGACGTGCGGACTGGTCTGTTTGCTCATCACCATGTGGTCGGCGATGAGTTTGCGCATGCGGTCCATTTCCACGATTTCCACGGCGCCGGAAACCGATGGCAACGGCGCGCTAGTGGCAGCAGGCTGCGCCTGAACGGCCGGCGCCGCTGGTTGAAGTGCCGGCTGCGCAGGGGCGGAGGCGCGGTTCGACACGTAGGCCAGGATATCTTTTTTGGTCACGCGGCCTTCCAGACCGGAACCGGGCAGGGCGTCGAGTTCGGCCTGCGAGATACCTTCCTGTTTGGCAATGGTGCGCACCAGGGGTGAATAAAAACGGTCGCCGGCGCCGGATTTACTCACTTCGGCCGTGGCTGGGCTGGGCACGTAGGGTACGGCGGCGGCCGGTTCGGGACGGGCGCCGTTGGAGGCGGCCGGCTGGCTCACGGCCGGCGAAGCCGCCGGTTGGGCATTGGCGGCTTCGGTTTCGATCACTGCAATGGTTTTATTGATCGGCACCACGTCGTTTTCCTGGAACAGGATTTCCACCACCACGCCGGCTACCGGCGAGGGTACCTCGCTGTCCACCTTGTCCGTGGCGATATCGAGCACCGGCTCGTCGAGTTCTACTCGGTCGCCCGGTTTTTTACGCCATTTCAGGATAGTGGCTTCCATGATGCTTTCGCCCATCTTGGGCATCACAAGTTCTACGCGCGCCATGTTTAATTTAGTGATGAGTGATGAGTGATGAGTGATGAGTGATGAGTGATGGGTGATGGAGCCACAGCATATTGTTTGGCCCCGATGGATTACCCCGCACTCATTTTTTAGAAAAATTTGGTTAGAGCGGCGCAAAGGTAGGGTTTTGTTGGCATGGATTGAAGATTAATACACGGTTTTTATAACGCAAAGACCCGGACATACCTTTGATGAAGGGAAAGTACGTCCGGGTCAGTCATTTCAGGTAATGTTTCCGTCAGGGTTGTTCAAACATACTGTAATACAGTTTCAGCGTCGGGTCGGTTTCTTTTTCCCGGATTTCGGCCAGTATAGCCGTCAGTTCGTCGGCTTTGGCCTGATTGGCCTGTTCGCGATAGTGGTTGCGCAGGTCGGCGATAGCCTTGGTGTTGGCGAATCGCCGCCAGAGGCTCATTTTGGCATCGAGCGATATGGTTTTGAAATCGTTCACCGCCTGATCGAAAGCAGCCGGGTCGTTCAATTTGATCAATGACCTGGCGTAGGCGTCGTAGAAACCGAAGGCCGCCATATTGTCGATTTTTGCGGCGTGTTTTTGAAACCAGGGCAGGTTTGTCGCGGAGGGATTTTCGCCGTACAAATTGGCCAGAGCCATCACCACTCCTTCGTTGTCGTCGTTTTCCAGGTTTTTGGCGGCTGCCACGGCGGCATCGGGGTCTGTTTTGCTCAGGGCTTCGAGGGCGGCGCCCAACACGCTGTACGGTTGTTCGGCAGTCATGCCTTTTTCATATACGGGCACGTATTTTTTGTCGTTGGTTTGTCCCAATGCGCTGATGGCCGCCGCGCGCACAGAGGGCTCCGGATCCGTTTCCGCCATTTTGGCGACGATAGCCTGCACTTCAGCCACGCTCATATCGATTTTGTTGAGGGCGGTCTGGCGCAGCGACCAATGTTTGTCCTGGAGCGCTTCCCGCAGGATTTGTTTGGCCAGCGGAGAGGTGGAGGACTGCAGGTGATCGACTGCTTCCCAGCGATCGAGGAAATTGGGGCCGTTCCGGTACATAAACGCCCACTCTTCTTCGCTGTGCTGGTCGTTTTTAACCGCCAGCAGGGCTTTTTCGGCGTCCACATTGATGAGGGCGGGTTTTACGGGAGCGTCGAAAGAAAACGTCTGGTTGCGTTTGGTCATCCGGATTTTTTCCCTGCGCGCCTTGCCGGGCGCTTCGTAAATGTCGACGGTGAGCGGCAGGTCGTACACGTGCGGCACTTCCTCGGTTCCCTGTTGGGTTTGTTCAAGGGTAACCGCGGCTTTTTTCGTCGCTTCGTCCCAACCATACTGAATTGTGAGATTGGGGTGGCCGGCGGCGAAAAACCACTGGTTGAAAAACCAGTTCAGGTCTTGTCCGGTGACGTCCTCGAAAGCCAGCCGCAATTCGTGCGCTTCCACATCGGTATATTCATTTTTCTTCAGATAGCGGTTCAGCGCGGTAAAAAAAGCGTCGTCGCCCACCTGGGTGCGCAGCATGTGCAGAATGGCGCCGCCCTTGTTGTAGGAGTGGGCGTCGAACATGTGCTCTTTATCTTCATAGCCGAAATGGATCAGCGGGTGCCCCCCGTCGAGGGCGGAATAGACATAGCCCTGCCGTTCGGTAAATTCGTGAAAATCGGCTTCATCGCGGCCGTATTTGTGTTCCAGCCAGAGGTATTCCGAATAATTGGCAAATCCCTCGTTCAGCGTCAGGTTGGCCCAGCTTTCGGTGGTGACCAGGTCGCCAAACCAGTGGTGGAACATTTCGTGGGCCACCACTTTTTCATTGGTCAGGTGATCGTCGAGCAGGCCGCGTTTGTCTTTTTGCATAAACTCGCCGAAGATGACCGCCGTGGTGTTTTCCATGGCGCCGCTCACGTAATCGCGCACCACCACCTGCGAGTATTTGGGCCAGGGGTAGGTGTAGCCGAGTTTGTTGGAAAAAAACTCCAGCATTTCCGGGGTATAAGGGAAAATATCGCGGGCGAATGGTTCAAATTTCGGCTCTACGTAGTACTCCACCGGAATGTTGCGCCACTTGTCTTTCACCACGGCATATTCGCCGATGGCCATCATAAACAGATACGGCGCGTGGGGCTTGTCCATTTTATAATAATCGGTGCGGGTGCCGTCAGGGTTTTTCTTCGATGATACCAGCACACCGTTCGACAGGGTTTTGTATTTGTCTTCCACGGTGAGGTACATTTCCTGGGTGCAGCGTTCGTTGGGTTTGTCCACCGTGGGAAACCAGCAGGAATTGCTTTCCGTTTCGCCCTGGGTCCATATTTGTTTGGGTTTGTCGGGATCGGCGCCGTCGGCGTTGATGAAATACAGGCCTTTGTCGCTGGTAATGGCGGCGCTGCCACCGATGGATTCGCGCTCGTCGGGTTTAGCGGTGTAATCGATCACAACTTTATATTCGTCGTTGCGGGTCATCGTTTTTCCCAGGTCGATCACGATCTGTTCGTTGTTGTAGTCGTATTTCAGTTGTTCTTTTCCACCTTCAAATCCCACGTAGTGGATGTCGAAATTTTTGGCGTCGAGGGTGAGTTTATCCGTGGGGTAAAACCAGGGTTTCAGCGTGAGCGTGGCCTTGCCGTTGGCGCGTTTTTTCTCCCAGTCGAACGACAGTTCCAGTTTGGTGTGGATCAGGTCGTGTTCGAAGGTATGGGAAGCGTTATACGGTTTGAGGGTATCGGAAAACGTACCGGCGCCTTCATCCGGCGTCACCACGGCTTCGTCCATGAAATGATATTCTTCCGGTTCCTCTTCCGTTCCCAGTTGGGGTTTGCCGAGGGTGTCCCATTCTGCCGGCTGGGTGGGTTGAACCGGCGGCGGCGTATCAGCCATTTTATTGCCTGTTTTCGGGGTACAGGCGAGTATGAGCAGCAGTGTTGTCCAAAAAGTCAGGGCAAACAGGTTTTTCTTGTTTAACGGATACATTGACATAAAAAAATGATTGGGTGAGCATCTAAAAAAAAGCCCGCAAGGTTAGCGGCTTTTTGCCGATTTTGCGCCGCATTTCGCCAAAATGCCCCTCGCGTAAGGCCAGTAACGCAAAACAAACGTTCATGGAGCAAAAAACGTACATCGACCAACTTTACAACCTGCTGCTGGAATACGGCCCTAAAGTGCTCGTCGCGCTTTTACTGCTGATCATCGGCCTTTGGGTGATCCGGCGTATTACCGCGTCTTTCCGGGAAATGCTGAAACGGCGGCAGGTAGACGACAGCCTGCGCCCTTTTCTGAGCTCGCTGGTCGATGCGGGCTTAAAAGTGGCTTTGCTGCTCATGGTTGCCGCGCAGGTAGGCATCGAAACCACTTCCTTTATCGCCATCTTCTCGGCCCTCGCCTTTGCCGTGGGGCTGGCCTTGCAGGGCAGTCTCGGCAATTTTGCCAGCGGGGTGCTGGTGCTGCTGTTCCGGCCATACCGTGTGGGCGATTTGTTGCTGGTAGACGGCAAGTTCGGCACCGTGACCGAAATTCAAATATTCAACACCATTTTAATCACCGATCACGGCAAAAAGATCATTATCCCCAACAGCAAAATGACCGAGGGCGCCATCGAGAATATCGAAAACGGCGTCCCGGTTTTAGCAGAAATTACCCTGTTGCTTGTTGCCGAAAGCAACCTTGCTTCCATGCGCGATGCGGCGGAAGCGGCTGCGCAACGTTGCCCCTGGCGCCTCGCAGACCGCGGCGTAGATGTGGTGGTCACAGGGCTCAGCCGCGACGACATGAAGGTCGATTTCGCCTGGTGGACGACCGGCGAACACTATATCGAGACGCTCGACTTTATGCACGAAGCGCTGCTGGAGGAGTTTTCCGAACGGAATATCCAACTGGCAAAAGAGCGTCGGCGGGAGAATCTGGTGGCGGGTTAGGGAATTGCGGATTGCGGATTGACCTGTCACAGGTTGTCTACCAGATTCGCTCCTCCTTCAAATACCGCCCCACGTAATCCTCAATCCCCGCTTCCAGGCTGAAAAACGGCGCCTTATAGCCGGCCAGATTCCGCATTTTGCTCATGTCAGCTTCCGTGAAATACTGGTAAGTGTCCCGGATGTCGGCAGGTGTGTCGATAAAAGAGATGTTGGGTTCCAGGCCCATGGCGCGAAAAGTACCGGTGGCCAGATCGAAAAAAGTACGCGCTTTGCCGGCGCCGAGGTTATAAATCGCGCTGGGCGGGCGTTTTTCCAGAAAAAAGAGCAGAACGTCCACCACGTCTTTTACGTAGATAAAATCGCGGCTTTGCTCCCCGTCTTTAAAATCGGGCCGGTGCGAGCGGAACAGTTTCATGGCGCCGGTGGCTTTGATCTGCCGGGCCGTGTGAAAGATCACCGAGGCCATGCGGCCTTTGTGATATTCATTGGGGCCGTACACGTTAAAAAATTTAAACCCCGCCCATGCAGGCGGCGCACCGTCCACCGTCGTCCGTCCACCGTCCACCGTTTTAAGCGCCCAAACGTCGAAATCCTGTTTGCTTTGACCGTAAGGGTTGAGCGGTTTTAAATCCGGAATGATCGCATGATCATCGGAATAGCCTTTCTCTCCCAAACCGTAAGTGGCGGCGCTGCTGGCGTAAAAGAAAGGGATTTGAAAACCGCTGCACAGCATCCACAGGGCCTTGGAATACTCCAGGTTGAGGTGGTCAAAAATGACGGTATTCATTTCCGTTGTATCGGTGCGGGCGCCGATGTGGAACAGGGCGTCCACGTCGGCGTGGTTGCGTTCCAGCCAGCGTACAAAATTGTCGCGGTGCACTTGGCCGCGGATATTTTTGCCTTCGAGATTGCGGTTTTTATCCGGACGGCTAAAGTCGTCCACGGCCAGAATGTCGGTATGGCCCGCATCGTTTAAGCGGCGGATCAGACAGGAACCGATGAATCCGGCAGCGCCGGTAACGATGATCATGGAGTGATTGAGTGATTGAGTGATTGAGTGATTTGAGGGGCAAAGATTCTACTTTTGCTGCCCGAATGAAAAAGATATTTTTCGCTTCCGATTTTCACCTCGGCGCCGACGCCGTGCTGAGTTCCCGCGAACGGGAGCGCCAGATCGTGCGTTGGCTGGATAGCATTGCGCCCGAGGCCGAAGCTGTTTACCTGGTAGGCGATCTGTTTGAATTCTGGTTCGAATACCGCACCGTCGTTCCAAAAGGTTTCAACCGTTTTCTGGGCAAACTGGCCGAATTGCGCGACGGCGGCCTGCCCATCCATGTTTTCACCGGCAACCACGACCTGTGGATGTTCGGGTATTTTGAAGACGAACTGGGTATCCCGGTTTACCGGAAGCCCATTCAGACCGAATGGGCCGGCAAACGTTTTTTCATTGGCCACGGCGACGGGCTGGGCCCCAACGACCGGGGGTACAAGCTGATGAAAAAAGTGTTCGCCAACCGCGTCAACCAATGGCTGTTCCGCTGGCTTCATCCCGATCTGGGCATGCGTCTGGCGGGTTTTTCCTCACGGGCCAGCCGCGACGCCATGCCCGAAGAAGAACGCGCCTGGCTGGGCGAAGAGCGCGAATGGCTGGTGCAGTACTGCCACCGCAAGATCGACCAGGGCGTGGAACCGGATTATTTTGTTTTCGGGCACCGGCACCTCGTGGTCGACTGGCGCCTGAAAAACGGCCGCAGCCGGTATATCAACCTGGGCGACTGGATGTCGTTTTGCTCTTACGCGGTGTTTGACGGAACAGATTTGAACATTTTGTTTTTTGAAAAGGGAAGTCTCGTGGCCCGCAACCACTGATTGAAGAAAAGATTGGTTACACGGCCGTGTAGCCCGCGCTGCTTCATTTCTCCCGCATCCTGTCCCGCAGATCCTCCCCGATCAGCCGGTGCCCGGCATCCATCAGGTAAATGCGCACGTTTCGCGCGCCTTCCACCATTTTTTTGACCGTTTTGTACTGGATCATCTCGTCTTTGGTGCCGAAATAAATATCGACCGGCAGACCCGACTCCCGCCAGATCGTTTTGATTTTCGTGCGGCGCAGGTAAAACGAATCGAGCGCGTACCAGCAACCGAACGTACGCCGGAAGCGCTCCGGCCGGGTGAGGTTGAAGGACAAAAAGTGCACAATAAGCCCCGGCACCAGGCCCATGCGGCGGCCCAAGTCGAGCAATTGCAAAAACCACCGCGGTTTTTTCAATATCCGGCCCAGCAATTGGCGCATCCACAAGGGGGTGCGCACGGCCGTCGACATGCCCTTGGTGTGGATACCGTCGGGCGCGAGCAGGTAGAGTTTATCGAGTCGCGGTAAAAAATCGGGCAGCATCGCCTGAACCAATCGCGCCCCGAAACTAAACCCCATCAGGCAGAACCGTTCCTTCCCTTCCCGTGCCAGGATTTGGTGGATAATGCCGATCAGGTCTGTCTTTGAAAAGGTATTTTGCGGCCATTCCGTTTGCCCGTGAAAAGGCAGGTCGAAGGCCACAACGGTGTATTTTTCGGCCAGCGCCTGTTCCAGTATGGCAAACAGACGCGCCCGGTCGCCAAAGCCGTGCAGGGCTATTAAAAGCCGTTCTCCCTCCCCAAAGCGCAAACAGTGTACACGGGCGTCCTTGTGTTCCAGGTAAAATGACTGCATACAGAGGCACAATTCTCGAAAAATACGAGGCTACTCGTCTACCCTGAACTTAAACCCCACTCCGTGAATATTTTCCACCTTGATGCGTTCGTCGCGACTCAGGTATTTGCGCAGGCGGGAAATGAACACGTCGAGGCTGCGGCCCAGGAAGTAATCGTCTTTTCCCCATATCGTTTCGAGAATATAGGAACGTTTGACAACCTGGTTGCGGTTCTCGTTCAGGAGTTTGAGCAGGTCGGCTTCTTTTTGGGTTAGGGTTTCGCCCTCTTCGTCGCCGTAGGCGAGATTCAGGTTTTTATAATCGAAATTATAGCGGCCTATGGTGGTTGGGATACCCGATTTCAGTATGCCGGTGTACTTGGAACGGCGCAGGAAAATGTCGATTTTCAGGAGCAATTCCTCAATACTGAACGGCTTGGTGATATAATCGTCGGCGCCAATGGTAAGGCCGTGAATCTTGTCCTGCTTCATACTTTTGGCCGTTAGGAAAATGATCGGCACCTGCTCGTCCCGTTTCCGGATTTCCTGCGCCAGCGTAAAGCCGTCCACCTCGGGCAACATCACGTCAAGGATGCACAGGTCGAATTTCTGACCGGAGCGGATAACTTCCATGGCTTTCTGGCCGTCTTCACAATAGGTGACCTGGTAGCCGTTGAACTCGAGGTTGTCGCGGGTCACATAACTCAGGCTTTCGTCGTCTTCTACGTAAAAAAGATGCGCTTTTGTCTCGGCCATGGGAAAATCGGATTTGCGTGTTCTGTTGGATGAATGTTTTCGATAGCGGGCAAACTTAACACTTGTTAATGGAATGGCGCTTTTATAGGGGGAAAAATTGAATCTTTCGGGGTTTGGATGTAAACCCAAGACTACAAAATTGCCTTTCACTAACATTTGAGGCCACTTCGGATCACTTCAGACCACTTTAGAATTTTTGCGCTTAACGCTCTAAAGTGGCCT
>CALEYM010000589.1 GCA_937926185.1 uncultured Bacteroidota bacterium
ATTGTAGGCCCCTCTGGTTCGGGCAAAACCACCTTACTCAATATCATCGGAGGCCTCGACGCCCCCACGGAAGGATACGTGGAGATCAACGGCGTCAACATTACAGAAATGCCAGCTAACAAACTCATCGATTTCCGCCTGAACAATATCGGCTTTGTGTTTCAGGCGTTTAACCTGATTCCCGTGCTGACAGCCCGCGAAAACGTGGAATTTATCATGCTGCTGCAAAAACGCCCCAAAGATGAACGGGAGCGGCGCGTACGTGAATTACTCGCAGCGGTGGGGCTGGAAGACAAAATAAATGTCCGCCCGGCACAATTGTCGGGCGGACAACAGCAGCGCGTGGCCGTGGCCCGCGCGCTTGCTTCAAAACCCCGGTTTATTCTCGCCGACGAGCCCACTGCCAACCTCGACAGCCATTCCGCCGCCACGCTGCTCGACATCATGGAAAAACTGAACCGGGATGAAAATATGACTTTCCTCTTCTCCACGCACGATCAGCGTGTGATCGACCGGGCCCGCCGGGTCGTAACGCTCGTAGACGGTCGCATCGCAAGCGATACGGCGCCAACTAAATTAACGGCTCATGAATAACATGATTCGCGAAAAAACCCCGTACTTTGGCTATTAACTGGCTTTCTGACATAGGCTCGGCGGGAAACACGCCAAGGAGTTTCGGATGGAAGTGTTTGATTTGCTCCATCAGATTTTGTAATCCATATTTGGCTTCCGAAGGCCCGAAAATCACCAATTCGTCCGTTGCCGGATCAATTTCGCGGATTACCGCTTCAAAATATGTCTTCTCCGCGTGATGCCGCCGATCGGTGAATCCCCGTTCGTCAATGCCGCCTTGCGGTCCATACGGCGTTTTGCTCCGGGAGCCGCCTTTCGGTACCCCCCCTTCAATATGCGATCTGAGGTGTTTTAAGACTGGTTCGTCTTTTTTTTCTTCATTCATAATGACCAAAAAGGCCTCTCTGTAATCCAGCCAGATTCCGGTTTGCTTTTTATGCTTTGTCATAACAATCGTTTTTATGTATCACAAAAATGCCTGAATAAGGAAATAAGATATAGGAATCCCGGTCAGCCGCGGGGTTGATTTAAATCAGGGTAATCCAGCCTAGTGGCGCTTAACTTTGTCTGCATAAACGAACTTGATTCAATGGAGCAGCAACAACGCGATGCTCGGTTTAGTCCTTTTATCCCGGTACTATCTTGTTCTAAACAACCACATAGGCCAAGAGTTGAAAAAACTTTGGTTACCAAATGTTTAGGTCATGAAAAATCGGGTAAAAAAATCACTTCCAGGACGGCCGGGCAATGCCGAAATTAATGGTTTTACAAGGATTTAAATATTGGCTTTCCATGCTGGTTTTTCAGACAGCCTGGCTTGTTCTCCCCGGACAAATACCCGGTGAATCGCCTTGGCTATGGAAAGGCTACGCAAAAAACCTCCAGCAATGGGCCTTTACCGGCGACCGGGGCTCGCTGGTGAGCGGCGGTTTTTTCCACAATCGCCTGATCCTGCGCTATGCCCCGGATACGGTCTGGACCTTTGATGCCGAACTCCGCAACCGCCTGTTTTACGGTGAATGGGTACGGCTCCAAGCGGGTCTCGCAGATGATCTGGACAAAGATGCCGGTCTGATGGATCTGTCGTTCGTGCCCATAAAACGCCCCGCCCTGGTGGGCAGCGTCGTGGCCGACCGGCTGTGGGCGCAATGGCAGCACAAACGCTGGACGCTGCGCCTCGGAAGACAACGCATCCATTGGGGCAAAGCGCTCATCTGGAACCCCAACGACTGGTTTAACGCCTGGAACTTTCTCGACTTCGACTACGAAGAACGCCCGGGCGCCGACGCCCTGCGCATTCAATATCAGGCCGGACTTTTTTCTCAATTTGAACTGGCCGTTAGCCCGGCCCGGCAGGCGAAGAACCTGGTGGGCGCCCTGCGCTTCGGAGGCCATACCGGCCGCTTCGACTGGCAGGCCCAGGCCGGCATCTACCGAAACCGCCTGGCCGCCGGCCTTGGCTGGGCCGGCGACGTGGGGGAGTCCGGTTTTAAAGGAGAAATTTCCGTTTTTCATCCTATCGATTCCGCGGCAGGCGAAACCAGCGTGAGCGCCACCGCCGAACTAAATATGCTTTTCGGCAACAAGTGGTTTGTCAACGCCGGATTGCTGGTCAATTCCAACGGACTGGGCGGCGCCACCGACCTGTTGCGGCTCACCCAAACCAACCTCGCACCCGATAATCTGATGCCGGGAAAGCTGTCGTTTCTGGCTTCCGCCAACTGGTCGGCAACAGATCTGATCCAATTCTCTGCCACCGCCATCTACTCGCCCAACGGACACCTCGTCATCCTCGTGCCCACCGCAGTCTGGTCGGTCGCCGAAAACTGGGACATCGACCTGACCGGGCAGCTGTTTTGGCTGGAAAATGCCATCGGCAACCTCGATAACGCGGGGAATGCGGTGTATATGCGAACACGATGGAGTTTTTGAATGTGACCAATGTGGTCAATGTGGTCAATGTGTGAAAATTGACCACATTGACCACATTTAATACACATTGACCACATTAACTCCATTTCTCCCAAAAAAGACCGGAAAATACATCTGCTCGAACCGTGCCGGATTCAGGGTAAAACGTCCGGTAAACCGCGGTTCAAGAGGAATCCGGCATTCGTAACGCCCGGCGGGCAGGAATTCGAAAAAAATAGCAGTACGGTCGCGGAAATACTCCCGGTGCACTTCCGGCCAGATTGCGCGTGTTTTTTCTCCATAAGAGCAGCCGGCAGGGATAGGCGCTTCCAGCATCGCATATTCGACGGACTGGCGTACCAGCAAACGCAATACGAGATCGGCGCCCTCGCCGCGGCGCAGGTTATCTACCCGCCTGTTGCCCTGTTCGAGCCAGGATTCTACCTCGAACAGACCGTTGCGCGGTTCGGGCGCCGGGTTCTGCCATTGCTGGTAAGCACTGACGAACAGCGGGGAATTGCCCGATTTGGCCAGCGCGACAGTAGCCGTGCCGGCACGCGACATCCATTTATGCGGAAAAACACTGACAGGCACACCGTTAATTTCCAATCGATTGGCTCGCGGCGTGTCCGTTTTGGAAAGTAATTCCGGCAACATTCGCTGCAATATCTGGGCGGTCTCAATAGTATTGCGGCGTTGGGCGGCTGCGCGACTTTCGAGCCAGTAGCGGCGGATGCGGCGTGTAATGTGTTCCCAGCCGGCAGCGCGGGCTATATCGTAAGCCAGCAGGGTATTGGCGGCGCGCCGGTTGTGCCAATGGGCGTTTTCCTCACCGCAATAAAGTCCGCCGGTAGTCGTGGGTGTCAGTACGCTCAGGAGCGTGTCGACGGGTAGCGGACGGCCGCAATATTGTTTCAGGCGCCAATGACTCAGGCATTCGTACAGGGTGCGGAGCGGCAACGTATCGAGCCGGGCGAGGTAGGGCGTACAATCGAACTGCACATCGGCTTCGCGCAGCAGCAGCAGGGCTTCTGGCTGGTTGGCCAGGGGCAGCCCACCTACTTCCCTGCGTAGCCAGATAAGTCCCTTTTCACAACCCGGACATTCATAACCATCTGCCTGGGCATTGCGCAGAGCGCGCAA
The DNA here is from genome assembly GCA_937926185.1 of uncultured Bacteroidota bacterium. Lineage (GTDB taxonomy): Bacteria > Bacteroidota > Bacteroidia > Chitinophagales > Saprospiraceae > M3007. The sequence goes on from CALEYM010000589.1 coordinate 3,628, forward strand.
CACATATATGGTCATCCAGGCGTTGGGGGCGCCGCCCGCCCACCAGCCCCAGCTGCCGTCGGCCAATTGGGCATCGCGCAGACGATTTAGGCAGGCCTTAATTTCTTTCTCCAGAAGGGCAGCCGTTTTTGCACGGTTTTGGGCATCGCCTCCCATTTGTTTGCGCAGCAGCGTCGATAACTTTTTTTCGGCCAGTAAGGCCAACAAACGACTCGCGTTTTGTTCGTTGCAGCCGTAGGGATAGTTTCGCAAAAAGTCGATGTCTTCGGCCACCAGGTCGAGGGCATTGCCTGTAACCTGTACAATAACCGGCCCCCTGAGGGGATCAAATGAAAGGGTCAGGGTTGTATCGCGTTCGAGCGCCAGAAACTCCCCGGCTGTTTCACGGGTACCTACCGGCAGGATAGCGAGTCCGCGTTTTTCGCCGTCCGAGGCGGTTGCGCTACTCATTTCATAAGACACATGCAGGGAATCGGCGTCAGGAACGGTCACCAGTGCAAATTCCGCCAGCCCCTCCCCTATCCGGGCGTGGTTTTCGCGCAACATTTGCCCGTCGATCCGGAACGCCGTGCGCACCTCTGCGGAATCGCCGCTGAAATTGCTTGTCAGACCAGCAACATCGAATCGATCGCCGGCCACGGCGAAGCGGGGCAGCGAGAGTTTGGCCGTCAGGGGTTTAAAGGCGCGAATGTTTTGGGTAGCCAAACCCACGTGTTTGCGACCGCTCATAGCCAGTACAAAGCTGTTCCAACTGGTAATATTGTCGGGGAAAACCGCCCGGAACCACGCTTCGCCGTTCGGATCGGTGATCAGGTTGGGCTGCCAATAGGCATAGTCGCGAAAACGGCTGCGCAGGGCCGGTTCGCCGGCAGGGAAAGCGTCATCGTTCGCCTCTTCAATGTAAGGAAATGCCGACCGGCTGCCTTTGATATTTATCTTGCCGGTTTCGGTGGCGCCGGCCATGCTGCCGGACAGCCCATTAAGATTTCGGATCAACGAATGTTGTATTATTTCAGAGGTGATCGTTTTACCGGCCGAGGTCGCATCCTGCTGAATTAAAGGCACCTTATATGCCGTCACCACCACTTCGTGCAATATGGTTCCCGCTTCCAGTTGTTGGTTTAGGGCCACCAGGCCGTTGCCGGCAACGTAAACGCCGTGCACCTCGGCCGGGCTAAATCCGGTGTACCGGAAAGAAAGGTCGTACCTGCCCGGCGGTAAAAAAATGCGGTAATTTCCTTCAACGTCGGTCAACAAGCCGCCCACTGTAATACCGCCCTGCGACACCAGCACCGAGACGCCGATCAGCGGTTCGCCGCTATCATCGGTCAGTATGCCGCTAATGCCGTTGAAGCCGGTAGCCGCACCCGGCCATTGGGTGAACAGGGTGGGTGAAATGTTTTGTTTGGGCGGTTCGTTTTCCGGGGAAGCAGAAAACAAACTGCCAAAACTTTCATCTGCACGAGCGGGCCGGAATTCAGCCATTGTGCCGTCCATAAACAACAGCGTATCCCGGCCCAGCGCGATTTCCTGCCGCCACACGGCCCCTCCAACGCCAAATACCAGCAAGCGGTACCTGCCCGCCGGCAGACCTTCAAGCCGCCGGGCATCGGGACGGAAAGGGCCGAGCAGGCTGTCGCCCAGTAATGCGAGGGCCAGCAAAGTGTCCGTGCGACCGAAGCGGATTTGCAGGGACGCCCGGCCGGATTCGGCCCGGCCCGGCCATAAGTATTTCGGCGGAGCCGGCGCTTTTTTTGTTTTGACGACCAGGTGATGCGGCCCCCAGGCCAGCTCGCCCGGTAGCCGGCTGGGGAGGTTTTTGGGCAATACCGCGGCGCCGGTTGGCCAGCGGCTTTGGTACAGGCGTTCGCGGCCTTGGGAAATACTGTACTCGAATCCCGGTTCAAATTTGAAAGAAGTAAAAAAAACGCCGGATTGCAGATAATACAGGGTTTCGCCGGGGTAAAAAGGCCCCAGGATATGCGCCGGCAGGCCGGAGCGCGCAACCGCGGCCTGTATATTTTCCGGGCCGTTCCAGAAGTAATGCCCCATGCCGGCATTTTCTGACCGCCACAGCAACATACTGCGCCGGAGCTCTTCCAGTTCGAAGCGCGTCAGGGTATCCGGTTTGGGCACAAAACGAATTTTGCAGGGCGTTTTGACCTCCTTAAACCGGTCAGCGTCCAGGGCAAATTCGAGTTTTTCACCAGGTTTCAGGTACAAACTGTCGATCAGGAATTCGCCGTCTCGCGTCCGGATACGGATATGGTTATAGCCATACCAGCCGTAAAAACTATAAGGGGGCGTATTGGTGGCTCCGTAGTAGTACACCAGCCGGCTGTTGCAGTAGATCAGGTAAACGGGCTGCGCTTGGTTGGCTCTGATGACGTGGGGGGCGAACTGAGGGCGCTGTTGGTAAAACGAGTCGCGTTTATAGGGCAAGCCCCAGGGCAGCCCTTCCGGCGTTTCGACCATTGCGCCGGACGATGGCGGTCCAATGGGGATAGATTCAGCATGCCAGCCCTCGCCCCGGTAGCGCAATCGGTAATAAAGCGCGCTGTCGAGTTGCAGGCGTTCGTACCAGCCCCGGGTGACCGGCGTTCTGATAACAGGCGCTACGGCTTGTTTTAAAAAGAAATTATTATGGCGAACCAGCGGCCATCGCATTTTTTTGTATTCGATATCCGGCGCAGTGTATGGTTTATCTTTGCCAAACTGCCGGTTGTAGGCGCCGGCTGTCAGGTTAACGCCGGAAACAGGGCGGTTCCGGCTATCTTTTACCCGGATTTTCACTTGTGCCTGCTGGCCGGGTTGCACTGTCGCAGGTTGATCCAGTTCGATGTTCAACAATTGGTTAAACCGGATCGCCTCGGCATAGTACCGGCGGGCCTGGCCCTGCCAGATGTACTGATAATGCAACCCTTGCGATTTTATGCCAGGCCGGCGCCATTCCCACAGGCTATCGGTCATTGTGCCTTCTTCAAGTTGTGTAGCGCCTTCGTACACCTGGTAGCGAACCTCGATCCGGTGCGGGTTGCGCAGCGCGAAAAAAACCGAATCGGAAGCGCAGAACGCCTCGTTCGTCACGGCTTCTCCGGGCTCCGGCAGCGGAATATCCACTTTCTGACTACCTGCAACTACCTCGTAATGACGGATTGCCGTTTGCAACCTTTCCCGGACGGGCAACCGGACGGGCCGGCGTTTTACGTTTTCTGCAGCATCCGTTTCCACCAGCCAGACAGTGTCAGCCACGGCCGGCGCAAAGGTTCTGTCGATCAGGATAAATCCGTTTTCCAGCCGGACATCAAAAGCTTGTGGTAGCCGGAGTACCTTAAAATATGCTTTTTTTTCCTGCAATTCGCCGCTGCTGACTATACAATAAGCACGCGCTTCGACGTTCAGACTGGCGTCGGGCCATATAGAATCGGGCGCCACAACTTCTGTTTCTTCAGAAAAGGTTTGTTCATACCGCCAAAGGGTGTCAGGCACATATACCAATGGGGCATGAAAGTCGGTTGCCCCGTTGTTGAGCAGTACAAGATTGAAGGATGCATCCGGCGCCGGCAAATTATTGGCATCGCGGGCGGTGAGGCGCAGCACTACCGGTTCGCCGCGCCGGAAGGTTTTGGCGGCAGGTTCCAGAGTGAAGTTGATCTCGTCGAGTTGGTAATCTTCCAGCATAAAATATTGGAAAATCACCCGCGGTTCCCGGTCGCCGCGCGGTTCTTTTTCATAAAAAGAAACTGAATATCTCTGGTCGAGCCGGAGGGTATCGCCAAGCGGCATTTCAAAAACAAAAGCGCCGGGCGTAAGCGGGGCAATATCGCGCCGGAGGATGGTTTTACGCGACGAATACAGCTCCCGGATTTCCAATTCGAGCGGGCGGCGCCAGGGTTTGCCCCGGCGGTTGGTCGCATAGGCCTTTACGCGCAGCGTATCGCCGGGCCGGTATTGGGGTTGGCTGAAAGCGATATAGCCCGGAAACTCGTCGATATACCTTCGGTAACGTTCGGGCCAATAGCCATCCCGGATCCGGTATTTGACCCGGCGAACCGTTCGGGCCGTCCAGCGCACCGGAAAAACCAGCATACGCGCTACACCATAACCTGTATGATAGTTCAGCCAGCGCCTCCAAAGCGCTGCTTTATGTTCGTTGTCCGCATGACCGAACCAGGACTCGCCGGCTGCATATACTTCCACAAAACCGTCGCGGGAGCGCCGGGGCAGGCGGTAGCATTGCAAAATAGTGTCAAAAGGCGCCCGTTTGCCCCGTAAAAACACCCGCGCATCGCGTATGGGCACACCAGCACTGTCGGTCACGGAAAGCAGGAAATCGCGCAGGTGTGGTAGCAGCCACACCCGGATCGTGTGTACGGAGCGCAATTCCAGTTCCACCCCTTCACCTTCGGCCTCTGCCAGCAGATAATGTCCCGGCGCTAAAAGCCGGCGTGGTTCGGCGCCGTGAAAAGTATCTTCCAGCGTATGCAGCCAGGATTCCCGAAACAATGGAGCCTTTTCCGCGTGCAGCAGGGCGGCTGCCTCGGCGTCGGTGAGGCGGTAGATCTGACCGAAGTGGCCAAATGTCCGAGAACGGTTTTGGGCCTGTAGCAGGCAGGAGGCGTACAATGCAAAAAGCAGCAGAAGGGAGCACAGGCGCATGGAGGCGTTTTTTAACAGACAATGGGCATCCTGCAAAAATGCAAACAGATAGAACCGCAATCAAGCGCCAACGCCTGGACGGTTACTTTTTGATGATGGAAACAACCAGCGAATGTGTAGTAGCGTTTATGAGGGGTTTATGAGGGTTTATAAAGGTTTATCCCTCATAAACCCTCATAAACCCTCATAAACCCTCATAAACCCTCATATCCCCTCTTCTTCCTTCCCAAAATCCGCTTCACCCTCCCATTTGGCGATCACACAGGAGGCCAGGCAATTGCCTACCAGGTTGACCGTGGTACGGGCCATGTCCATGAGTTCGTCGATGCCGAGGATGATAAAAATGGGTTCCACCGGCAGGCCGAAAGAAGTGGCCGTGGCCATCAGGATGACCAGCGAAGCCCGCGGAACGCCTGCAATTCCTTTCGTGGTAAGCATGAGTGTCAACAGGATCAGGATTTGCTGGCCAATGTCGAGATGAACGCCGGCAGCCTGGGCAACGAAAATAGTAGCAAGGGATAGGTAAAGTGTCGAGCCGTCGAGGTTAAAACTGTAGCCCGCGGGCAGCACGAAGGCCGCGATCTTGCGCGGAACGCCGAATTTTTCCATGGCCTGCAGCGCCTTCGGCAGCGCCGCTTCCGAGCTGGTGGTGGAAAAAGCGATGGTGGCCGGTTCGGCCACGGCATTGATAAACTTCCGGATCGGCAGTTTGATCCAGAGGGCAACCGGGAGTAAAACGCCAAGGACAAAAACGATCAGCGCGGCATATAAAGTAGCCAGCAGGCTGAACAGATTTTTCAGGATACCAAAACCCATGTGCCCCACGGTGTAAGCGATAGCGGCGCCCACGGCAAAAGGGGCGAAATACATCACGATGCCCGTGAATTTGAACATCACCTCGGTGAGGCTTTCCGCAAAACTCAGCATGTGGGTCTTATGCGGCTCCTTTACCAGCGCCAGGCCGATCGCAAATAGTATGCTGAATACCACGATTTGCAATACCTGACCGTCGGCGATGGATTTGGCGATATTTTCCGGAAAAATATGCAGCACCGTTTCCTGCCAGCCTACGGGCGGCGGCACATCCAGTTTTTCAGATTCCGTCGTCGGTGGCAAATTGATCCCCACCCCGGCCTTGGAAATATTGATGGCAAAAAGACCGATGAACAGGGCAATGGTCGTGACGATCTCGAAGTATAAAATGGATTTCCAGCCCATTCGGCCCACCTGTTTCAGGTCGGAATGTCCGGCAATACCGACCACCAGGGTACCGAAAATCAGGGGCGCAATGATCGTTTTGATCAGTTTGAGGAAAATTTTGCTCACGATCTTCATTTCCGAGGCAATCGCCGGAAAATCGTAGCCGAATTCAGCCCCGATGACCATGCTGAACAATATCCAGGTGGTCAGGCTTTTCCGGCGCCAGCAGCCGTAACTCAGGACCAATATGGCTGCCCAGCGCAAAACGGGGGCCAGCCAGGGCGCCCCCTGCAACCAGCCGGAATTGTCGGCTAAAGTGGCCAGTACGGCCAGCGAAACCGTGATGGCGCTAAATAAAGGGAATTTGGATCGGATCGAAAAGCCGGTATTTTCTTTTTGTTGCATACGCAAAGGTGTCACGACAGAATAAGTCCGGCAAATATCGCGGGCTGTTTTTGATTTTTACCCGGTAAATGTTCCATTGTCCGTTTTCCGGCGCCGGGTGTTCAGAATCGAACAGGTTTTTAAAAATAATTTCCTTATAAATGCTGATTATCAATTAATTACAAGGATGGCACGAGCCTTGAAGCTTTGTTTTCAAAAGAGGGAAATAGATTGAGATGCGGTAATTCATCAATTAACCGGCATGCCCTATGTTGTCCTATTATTTTAAAATTGCCTGGCGCAGTCTCGCCAAAAACAAGGCTTTTACCCTCATCAATGTGCTTGGCTTGTCTGTTGGGACGGCTGTTTTCCTGTTGATCGCCCAATACGCGCGGTTCGAACGCAGTTATGAAAATTTCATTCCCAACGCGGAAAACATCTACCGGGTCAGCCTGGCCAGTTACCAGGACAACGAACTGGTCATTGCCAGCGCCGAAAATTATCCCGGCCTTGGGCCTGCCCTGAAACAGGAACTACCGGAAGTGACGGGCTTTGCCCGTTTGTACAATCTCGGCTATAAAAACAACGTCATCATCACCAATGAATCCGCCCGGCCGGAGCCCATCGCGTTTAAACACCGTCGATTCCTTTATGCCGATTCGTCTTTCCTTCCCCTGATGGGTTATAAAATGCTGAAAGGCCGGGCCGAAACCGCACTCGCAGAACCACTAACGGCAGTTATTTCAGCAGAATACGCCGCCAAATATTTCGGTTCGGAAGCCCCCCTTGGCAAAGTACTGCGCATGAAAGACGACGACTTCAATGACGAACAGGTCAAAATAACCGGGGTTTTTCAGGATTTGCCGCCCAATACGCACCTGAAATTCGATGTCCTTTTTTCCTATAAAACCCTGTTCGGCCGCGGGGAATGGGCGCCGGCGCGTTATGATCAAAGTTGGCAGCGCAAGGACATGTACACTTTTATCGCGCTAAAATCCGGCGCCGATCCGGCTTTGTTGGAGTCCAAACTACCGGCCATCGTAGACAAATACAATCCCAAACTGAAGGAGCAGAACCGCAAGGATGTGTTGGCATTTCAGCCGCTTCGGGACATTCACCTGTACTCCGACCTCGCCGAAGAGCCGGAAGCCAACGGCGATGCCCGTATCGTACAATTTATGGGCCTCATCGGCCTTTTTGTGCTCATCATTGCCTGGATCAACTATGTTAACCTCTCCACGGCAAAAGCCATTGAACGGGCGCGGGAAGTAGGCGTGCGCAAGGTTGCCGGCGCCATGAAGGGCCAGCTGATCCGGCAGTTTATCGCCGAGGCGGGTTTGGTCAACCTGATGGCTACCGGGATAGCCTGTGTGCTGGTGGCATTGGCCCTGCCCCTGTTCAACGCGGTGTCAGGCCTCGAATTTCGGCTGGCTCATTTGATCCAGCCCTGGTTTCTGCTGCTGATACTTGGTCTTTGGATCGGAGGAACACTGCTATCCGGGTTCTACCCGGCCTGGGTGCTGTCGTCGTTTGAACCGATTGCCGTGCTGAAAGGCCGGTACAAACACAGCTCTGGGGGCGTGTTGTTGCGCAAAGGTCTGGTGGTCGTTCAGTTTATGGCTTCGGTGGCCATGATCGTGGGCACCATCGTTATTTACCGGCAGCTGCATTACATGCTGAACCGCGACCTGGGTATGAACATCGACCAGGTGCTCGTGGTGGAACGCCCCGGCATTTCGCCCCGCGACCGGGAGGCCAGAAATGCCGGCATCGACGCTTTCCGGGCCGAGCTGGCCAAAAGCGCGCAAATCGAGGCGGTATCCGCATCCGTCACCATACCGGGCAAACAACGGGAATACAAAGCCGTGGTGAAAAAATACGGGGCCAACGACAGCCATGCCGGTACCGTGCGATTCAACAGCATGGACTACAGTTTTCTCGACGTTTTTAAAATGAAACTCGTGGCGGGGCGGGCCTTTTCAAAGGATTTTCCCAGCGACCCGGATACGGCGGTGATCATGACCGAATCGGCGCTGCGCTTATTGGGTTTTAAAACCCCCGAAGAAGCTATCGGGCAAACGCTGGCCATCGAACAATTCCGCTGGAATCCCATCGTCGTAGGCGTGGTGAACGACTACCACCAGGTTTCACTGAAAAAAGCTCTCGACCCCACGCTGTTTTACTGCGGACCTTATGGCGGCGAATTCTACTCGATGCGTATCCGCACCGACCGCTTGCCGGAAACGCTTGCCACCGTGCAACAAGCCTGGCAAAAAGCCTTTCCCGGCAACCCCTTCGACGCTTTTTTCCTCGATGAATATTTTAACCGGCAATACGAAAACGAACGCCGTTTTGGCCGTTTGGCCATTGTCTTTGCCTTGTTGGCAATTCTGGTAGGCTGCCTCGGTTTATTCGGACTTTCGGGCTACAGTATTTCGCAACGCACCAAGGAGATCGGCATCCGGAAAGTACTGGGCGCCACCACTTCCGGCGTGGTCGGGCTGTTGTCCATCGATTTTTTGAAACTGGTGGCCGTTGCCATGTTGCTGGCCGCGCCACTGGCCTGGTATGGCATGAACCAGTGGCTCAACAACTTTTCCTACCGGATCAATCTGCAGTGGTGGATGTTTGTACTGGCGGGTATACTGGCCCTTGGCGTGGCGTTTTTCACCATTTGTTTTCAAAGCGTAAAAGCAGCTTTGGCCAATCCGATCAACTCTTTACGGAACGAATAGACAATTTGCCATGATATACAATTACATAAAAATCGCCGTTCGCAATCTCCTGCGCCATAAAAGTTTCAGTTTCATCAACCTGTTCGGTCTGAGTTCGGGCCTGGCCTGTTGCCTGCTGATCGGCCTGTACATCTGGAACGAACTCAGTTTCGACCGCTACCACGAAAAAGCCGACCGTATCTGGCGCATCAGCCGTAAGTTTTATAATAAAGACGGTTCACAGCAACTGCACCTGGGGCACCTGGCGCCGCCGTTCGGGCCATTGCTGAAAAACGACTTCCCGGATATGGAGGAGGTCACCCGTTTGCTGCAAACCAATACCACCGTTCAACTCGGAGAGCAGTTCTTTTCCGAAGACCAGATGTTCTATGCCGAGCCGAACGTGTTCCGGGTGTTCGACATCCCGCTCCGCGCCGGCAATCCGGCGGCGGCGCTGAGCGAGCCGTATTCCGTCATGCTCAACGAAACCACCGCGAAAAAGTATTTCGGCGGCGCCGACCCTATGAACCGGGTACTTCGTTTCAGCGGGCGTTTCGACCTGAAAGTAACGGGCATATTTCAGGATTTTCCCTACAACTCGCATTTCCATCCGGCCCTGCTGGTGTCGTTCAGCACCCTGAACGATACGCTGGTGTACGGTGCGGAAAGGTTGCGCACCAACTGGGGCAACAATTCCTTCTCCACCTTCACATTGTTGCCTGAAAACTATCCGGTTAAAAAACTGGAGGCCCAATTCCCCGCTTTTCTCGACAAACACATGGGTACCATGGCCACGGAAGAAAATGAGCCATTACCTTCCACCTGGACGAGTTTACATTTCGAGCCGCTGACGGATATTCACCTGAAAAGCCACCTGGACTCCGAGATTGAGGAAAACGGCGACATCCGCCGGGTGTACATTTTTTCCATCATCGCGCTTTTCGTATTGCTGATCGCCTGCATCAACTACATGAACCTCACCACGGCCCGTTCTGCCGTCAGGGCGCGGGAAATCGGCGTGCGCAAAGTGGTGGGCGCTTACCAAAGCAACATTCTGATGCAATTCCTGAGCGAATCGGTGTTGCTGGCTTTTTTCGCGGCATTGCTGGCCTTCGGCATGGCCTGCCTGGCCCTGCCATTCGTGAATGAGCTCCTGGGCCAGGAGTTAAGGGTGCCGCCCGGGGCTTTCTGGGTAGCGCCCGTTCTGTTGCTTGGCCTGACCGCCATTACGGGTTTCCTGGCCGGCTCGTATCCCGCCTTTTATTTGTCGGCGCTGAAACCGCTGACTGTTTTGAAAAATGACAAACCTAAAAGCGGTGGCGGCGCAGGCTTGCGCAAAGTGCTGGTAGTGAGTCAATTTGCCATTTCCGTCGTGCTGATCATCGCCACGGTAGTGGTGTTCAGGCAATTGCAGTTTATGCAAAACCAGAAACTGGGCCTGAACAAGGACCACGTTGTAACGGCTTTTTGTTACAACGCCCTGGCGCCCCGGTATGAAAGTTTCCGGAACGAAATACTCCATAATCCGGCGGTAAAAAACCTCACCCGAAGCAGCCGCCTGCCCTCCGGACGCCTGCTCGACAGTTTCGGCTCCGCCCAGGCGCAGGTGGAGGCAGATACACTGGAGCAAAGCGAGGTCGACCTGAAATTTGTGACCGTGGACCACCGCTTTGCCCAAACCTACGAGCTGGAAATAGCCGCCGGCCGGTTCTATCAGCAGGATTTCGGCAGCGACCGCACGGAATCGTTCATCGTCAACGAGGCGGCAGCAAAAATGATCGGCTGGAAAACACCGGGGGAAGCCGTCGAAAAACGGATCAATTACGGCAACCGCGACGCCCGTATCGTGGGCGTGCTCAAAGACTTCAATTTTGAGTCCCTGCACCAGGAAATCCAGCCCATGATCTTTTTCATCCCCCGCGACAGCACCTTTTTTAACTTCCTTTCTTTCAGGCTCGACGGCGCGCACATCGAAGAGGGGCTGGCGCACCTGAAAACAACCTGGCAAAAATTCCTGCCGGAATATCCATTCGAATACCGTTTTCTGGACGAACAATACGGCCAATTGTACGAGGCCGAGCAACGCCAGGGCAGGGTATTCATCACTTTTGCCCTGCTGGCTATCCTGATCGCCTGCCTGGGTTTGTTCGGGCTCACGGCCTTCGTGGTGCAACAACGGGTAAAAGAGATCGGCATACGCAAAGTACTGGGGGCCTCGGCGCCGGGTTTACTTTTGTTGTTGTCCAAAGATTTTTTAAAACTGGTAGCCATTGCCCTGCTGATCGCCTCGCCGGTGGCCTGGTACTTCATGCAACAATGGCTGGAGGATTTTGCCTACCGCATCCGGATCGACGGGTGGGTGTTTCTCACGGCGGGCCTGGTGGCCGTTTTGGTCGCTTTCCTTACGGTCAGTTTTCAGAGTATAAAGGCCGCGTTGGCCAATCCGGTGAATTCGCTGCGCAACGAATAACCCGCTGCTCCTGCCACGCTTAGAAAAACAAAGGATATGCTCAGTCTGAATATTTCTTTTCAAAGATAAATACCAGAAAACTCAAATTCAACCATTCCTTTCGCTATGCTAACGAACTACCTCACTATCGCCCTCCGCAACCTGGCCAAACGAAAAGGCTTTACCCTGCTCAATATTTTCGGGCTGGCGCTTGGTATGACCTGTTGTCTGTTTATCCTGCAATACGTGCGCTACGAGCGCAGTTACGACCGGTTCCACGCCCATGCCGGAAGTATTTACCGCCTGCGGCTCGACGCATACCAGGAAGGACAGCTCGCCTGGCGCTCGGCCACGGTGTACCCCGCTTTTGCCCCCACGATGAAACGGGATTTCCCCGAAGTGCAGGACGCCTGCCGGCTCATCGACGCGGATTGTATCATGCACAATCCGAAAACCAACGTCAAGTTTGCCGAAAAAAAGGGCTATTACGCCGACCAGTCTTTTCTAAATATGTTCAGTCTGAGCCTGATTGCAGGAGACATCGGGACGGCGCTTTCCGTTCCTGATAAAATCATTATTTCGGAAAGTATGGCCAGGCGCTACTTTGGTCGCACCGATGCGTTGGGTGAAAATCTCGTGATTAAAGACCCGGATATATTCCAAACTTACGAGGTTTCCGGCGTTTTCAAGGATTATCCCGCTAATTCACACCTGATCATCGATTACCTCATCTCCTATCCGACATTTTCCAATCTTGTGACGCGCACCTGGCGCGATACGAGCAACGCAACGGAAACGAGTTGGGGCTGGTACGATTTCTATACTTATTTGCAATTGAAACCGGGCGTCGATCCAAACACCTTCCAGGCCAAATTCGCGGCATTCACGGATAAATACATCAACGTCCGTTATAAAGAACGCAAGATCAACTTTCGCAACGAGATCGACATCATTCCGATGCCCGACATCCATCTGCACTCCAATGTGAACCAGGAGGCGGAGGTGAATGGCGACGGCCGCGCCGTGGCTATTTTATTTGTCGTTGCATTGTTTATTCTGGCCATTGCCTGGATCAATTACGTGAACCTGTCCACCTCCCGTTCGCTGGAAAGAGGCCGGGAAGTAGGCGTCCGGAAAGTGCTGGGCGCCATGCGAGGGCAGCTGATCCGGCAGTTTCTGGCGGAGAGCGTACTGTTGAATCTCGCTGCATTCGCGTTGGCGTTGGCAGCGGTATTGTTGTTGATGCCGGCGTTCAGCCGGTTTGCCGGAAAAGACATTCCGCTGAATTTCCTGGCCGGCCCGCAGTTTTGGCTGCCGGCATGCGGCGTTCTGGCCCTGGGTTCGCTGCTGGCAGGTTTATACCCGGCATTCGTGTTGTCCGGCTTCCGGCCTGTCGCGGTGCTGAAAGGTCAATTGAAAAATGCTGCGAGTGGCGCTGTGTTGCGCAGAGGATTGATCATATTCCAGTTCGCGGCTTCCATCGCTTTGATCGCGGGTACGCTGGTGGTGTATGACCAGATCCGTTTTATGCGCAACCAACCCCTGGGTATCGACATCCGTCAAACCCTGGTGGTGGAAGGCGCCCAAACGGTGCTCGACAGCCTGTATATGGGCAGTTTCGAGCCCTTTCGTAACCAGGTGCTGCGGGCGCCGCGGGTAAAAAGTATCACGGCATCCTCCAATGTGCCCGGCAATGAAACCTACTGGACCAACGGCGCCCGGCTGCTGGGCGCCGGCGGAGAACAGCTGCGCGCCCACACCCTGTACAACCTGGGTATCGACGAAACTTTTTTGAACGCCTATCAAATAAAAATGGCAGCCGGGCGCCCCTTTTCCAAAACTTCCGGCGACGATATCCGGCACCGGACGGTTTTGCTCAACGAAACCGCCGTCAGGACATTCGGTTTCAGTAAGCCGGAAGAGGCCCTGAACCGGCGTTTGGCCCGCGGCAACGACACCCTGACCATTGTGGGCGTGGTCAGCGATTTTCACCAGGAAGGTCTGCAAAAAGCCATCAATCCCGTGGCGTTTATGTTCCGGCCCGACAGCCGCAGCTTTTATTCCTTCAAAATAGAAACCACCGACGCACAGCAAACGCTGGCCGCGATAAAAAGCGCCTGGAACGAACACTTCCCGAACGATCCCTTCAATTATTTTTTTCTCGACGAATCGTTCAACAAACAATACGAGGCCGATATCCGGTTCGGCAGGGTGTTCAGCCTGTTCGCCGTACTGGCCATTCTGGTGGCTTGCCTGGGTTTGCTTGGCCTGGCCGGGTACCAAATCGTGCAACGCACCAAGGAAATCGGCATCCGGAAAGTATTGGGCGCCTCCACCGCGAGGATCATTGGGCTTTTATCGCGCGATTTTGTATTGCTTTTGTTGCTGGCCTTTGCCATGGCCACGCCATTAGCCTGGTATTTTATGGAACAATGGCTGAGCCATTTCGCCTACCGGATCGATATCGGCTGGTGGGTGTTTATCGCGGCCGGGCTGGCTGCCGTCACAGTGGCTTTCCTGACAGTGAGTATTCAGGGCATACGGGCGGCGCTGGCGAATCCGGTGCGGGCGTTGCGCTCGGAGTAGAAAATATTTGAAGCCGGGACCGAATGTTTGCAAAGGTTCATCGCGATCTTAGTACACCGGATAGTTCCCGATCAGGCGCGCGCGCCAGGAGTAGATTCAATATTGGACAATGCCTGCTCCACCCGCCGGCTGCTTTCTTTCAGACTATCGGCAAATTCCACCCGGAACCGGGCGAGCTGAGCCCTGTCGAGCGTGGGAACTACTCCATCAAGATATTGCCATATCGCTTCTTGTTCTGCTTCCGTGGCGCAGGCGGTAAGTTTTTGTAATATATCTTCCACGGAAAAAGGAAGTTGAGTGGTTGCGGCAAGTTTACGATCGGCTAATTCTGCAACAATTTTCGAATGCTCCAGATTCTTTGAAGTTCGTCGAGACCGCGGTTTATTTGTTCGTTTAGCCATGTCTTGTCATTTTTAAATGCTTCCGGGTACCGAACGAAGAGCTGCAACTGAGACTTAATCCTCCTTTCTTCAAATTCCAGTATCCGTAAAATGGTTTGCCGGTTTTCTTCATGCATGAGGGAGTTATTTCATTGCCTGCAAAAATAAAACATTCTGTTGGTATTAGCAAGCGGGATTTTTTTACTATTTTTGTATTCGAGATTTGAAGCCTTCACCATTACCCTAAAATCTGTTATAGCATTTGGCAATTTATTTTTTAAAACACTGAATAACAATAGTTTGAGTAAAAATGAAACCTTAGCCGACAAATGGCTTATCGAGCCGATGGCCCGATTTATCGGCAACAGCACGATGAGCGGCATCATCCTGTTTTCGGCGGCGTTGCTGGCGCTCATACTGTCCAATTCCCCCTGGGCCGACGCTTTCCACCATTTTTGGGAGCTGGAGTTTTCCATCGGTTATAGCGGTCATTTTATCAGCAAAAGCCTGCACCACTGGATCAATGACGGATTGATGGCGGTGTTCTTTTTTGTGGTTGGCCTGGAATTGAAACTCGAGATCATCGCCGGCGAGCTCAGCAAACCCCGGCAGGCAATATTGCCGGTGGCAGCGGCTTTGGGCGGAATGTTGTTTCCCGCACTCATTTACCTGTTTTTCAACCGCGTTGGCGAACCTGCCGGCGGTTGGGGTATCCCCATGGCCACCGATATAGCCTTCGCGCTCGGCGTGTTGTATTTGCTGGGCGACCGGGTGCCGCTTTCCCTGAAAGTTTTCCTGACTGCGCTGGCCATTGCCGACGATATCGGGGCGGTGCTGGTCATCGCCTTTTTTTATACCTCCAATATCGACCTTACCAGCCTGCTTACCGCCGGCGCCGTGCTTGCGCTGATGGTAACGGCCAACCTGGCCGGCGTGCGGAACACCTTATTTTATGCCATCCTGGGTATCGGCGGGCTTTGGCTGGCTTTCCTGATGTCGGGGGTGCATGCCACCATTGCCGCGGTGCTGGCAGCTTTCACCATTCCGGCCTCGGTGAAGATACCCGAGGATGCGTACACCCAAAAGCTGGAGGGACTGCTGAATCAATTCAAGGCGGCACACCCCAACAATGTACCTACCGTGACCGACGAACAACTGCACATTCTGGAAGAGATCAGAAGCGTGTCGAAAAACGCCCTCACCCCACTGCAGCGGCTGGAGCACAACATGCACCCGCTGGTGGCATTCGTCATTATGCCCATTTTTGCGCTGAGCAACGGCGGGGTCACGCTGTCGGGCGACGTCTTCGCGCAATTGACGAGTCCGGTGGCGCTTGGCGTATTTGCCGGCTTGTTGGGCGGCAAAGTGGTGGGCGTGGTAGGCGTGGTACATCTTTTGCTCCGCCTGAAATGGGCCGTTTTACCTGCCGGCGTGAACAAACGTCATATCCTCGGCGCAGGTTTTCTGGCGGCTATCGGCTTCACTATGTCGCTGTTTATTTCCGGTCTTGCATTCGTCAGTCCGGAATACATCGTGCAGGCCAAGCTGGGTATTTTGTCGGCCTCGGTAGTGGCCAGCTTTATCGGGTATTTTTTGATCAGGGGGGCAGAACCGGCGCCAGTCACTTCACGCAAAAACGCATCATAGCGGCGAGATTGCAAGCCATTATCACCTTCGTCTTTCCATTCGCCGCCTGTCACCGTATCTTGGCCGCGTTCCGGCAATGCCGGATGTATGAAAAACCGGTCACTCCACCAAGCTGCCTTCCCGACGATGGCTGACAACCACAACATACTTATTCTCTTCGCCCACCCCCGCTTCGAACGTTCCCGCGCCAACGCACAGTTGGTGCGGCACATCCCGCGTTCGGAGCGCATCACCTTTCACGACCTGTATGAGCGGTACCCGGATTTTAACGTGAACCTGGCGCACGAAAAGCACCTGCTCACCCGGCACGACATCATCGTATGGCATCACCCGTTTTACTGGTACGGCGCCCCGCCGTTGCTGAAACAATGGATCGATATTTCACTCGAATTCGGCTGGGCCTACGGGCCGGGCGGCACGGCGCTGACGGACAAGATATTTTTTAACGCCATTACCAGCGGCGGTCCGCGGCAGGCGTACACCCGTGAAGGGCATCACCAATTTACGGTGCAGGAGTTTTTGACGCCATTCCGGCGCACAGCCACGCTGTGCCACGCCAGGTACTGGCCGCCTTTTGCCGTGCATGGCACGCACCGGATCGACGAGGCCGGTCTGCTGGAACACGCCCGGCAATACCGGCGTCTGCTGGAAAGACTGCTGGACGGCGATTTCGACCCCGACAAGGTGCAGGAATATATGTATCTCAACGATTGGCTCACTCAAACCCAGCAATAAACTATGGCCGGCGATTTTCTCTCTCAGGCGCTTATTTATCTTGCCGCCGCGGTGGTGTGCGTACCCGCGGCCAAAAAACTCGGGATGAGCTCGGTGCTCGGCTATTTGCTGGCCGGCATGCTGATCGGGCCTTACCTGCTGGGGCTGATCGGCCGGGAAGGGCAGGACGTCATGCACTTTGCCGAATTCGGCGTGGTGATGATGTTATTCCTTATCGGCCTGGAGCTGGAACCTGCCCAGTTCTGGAAAATGCGGCGCGCCATCATAGGTTTGGGCACCTTTCAGGCGGCTTTGACAGCAGGTTTGCTGTTCGGGCTTGGCATGGTTTTCGGGCTGGCCTGGACAACCGCCCTGGCCATCGCGCTGGCGCTCACTATGTCATCCACGGCGATTGTACTGCAATCGCTCAAGGAAAAAGGCCAAACGCAAACCGCCGCCGGACAGGCTTCTTTCGCGGTATTGCTGTTTCAGGATATTCTGGTCATTCCTGTGCTGGCTATCCTGCCTTTACTGGCGCCTGCCGCCGTGGCAGGCGTCGAACCGGCGCATCATAATTTGCTGGAAGGCCTGCCCGCCTGGCTGAAAACCCTGGCCGTATTCGGCTCGGTAGTAGCAATCATTGTAGCCGGGCGTTACCTGATCGTTCCTTTGTTGCGCATCGTTGCCAAAACGCGCCTGCGCGAACTGTTCACCGCTTCGGCACTGCTGGTAGTGATCGCGGTCACCTGGTTGATGGAGCAGGTGGGCCTCAGCCCGGCGCTCGGCGCCTTTCTGTCCGGGGTGGTATTGGCCAACAGCGAATACCGGCACGAACTGGAGAGCGACCTGGTGCCTTTTAAAGGGCTGCTTTTGGGACTGTTTTTCCTGGGGGTGGGCGCCTCCATCAACTTTAAACTTATTCTGGAACATCCCGCCCTCACCTTTGGCCTGGTAACGGGTATTATGTTTTTGAAAGCGTTGGTGTTGTATTTTGGCGGGCGCAGTTTCCGGATCATCTCCGATCAAAACCTGCTTTTTGCTCTCGGTTTATCGCAGGTGGGTGAATTCGCCTTCGTGTTGTTTTCATTTTCAAGGCAACTGAACATTACCGACTTTGCTACTACCGATCTGCTCATGGCCGTCACCGCGTTGAGCATGACGCTTAGCCCGGTGCTCCTGCTGATCAATGAAAAATATATCGACCCCCATTTTGGTATTCGCCAGGTAACAACAGAACAATCGCCCGATCATATCGAGGAAAAACATCCCGTTATCCTGGCGGGTTTTGGGCATTTCGGCAGTACGATCGGCAGATTGTTGCGGGCAAACGGAATTGAGGTCACCATTCTCGACTTCGACACCGACCGGGTCGAGTTGTTGCGCAAAATGGGGTTCAACGTGTATTACGGCGACGCCACCCGGCTCGACCTGCTCAAATCGGCCGGCGCCGACGAAGCCAAAATGCTCATCGCCGCCATCGACTCGCCTGAAACCAACTACGAGCTGATCCGCACCGCTCAAAAACATTTTCCCCACCTGCGCATCATGGCGCGCGCGCGCAACCGTTTCGACGCTTACGAACTGATCGACCTCGGCCTTGAAAATATCTACCGCGAAACCTTGTACACCGCGGTGCACCTGGCTGTTGATGTATTGGAAAACCTCGGGTTCCGGGCTTATACCGCTACCCGGCAGGGACAGAATTTTATCCAGTACGACGAAGCGGCCCTGCGCAAACTGGCGGTACAACGCCATGACGTGAAACAATACATCCTTTCCGTCCGGGAACAGATCGAACACCAGGAAGAATTGTTGCAGGCTGATTTGCAACAGAACCTGAGCGAAAGCGACCATTCCTGGGATGGCGAATACCTGCGGGAAACGCTCGGTAAAAACCCGGCATGAATATTGAAGCGGCAAATGATTTTTGTACCTTTGCCCTCCTCTTTTATTTTAAAAACACACAAAATGGCAATCAAAGTATTACCCGCTTTTCTGATATTGACCCTGACCTGGATATCCTGTCAAAACGATGCGCCGCAAACAGACGCCACCCAAGCCACGACGACCGAGGCGCCTGACGCCGAAGGCAGCGCCTCTTTGAGACCGGCTACCGCCGCGGAATCGGCTAACAGCCCGATGCTGCCCTCGGTAGCTTCTGGAAATGACGCCGCCGCAACTCCCCCCGCCACTGCAGATGCAGCCAAAGGTTCGGGCAAAGTGAATCCGCCCCACGGTCAGCCCGGCCACCGTTGCGACATCGCCGTGGGCGCCCCGCTCGACGGTACGGCCCCGGCAAGCAAACCGGCAACCACTGCAGCGCAACCCGCGCCTGCCGGCGTCACCAATGCAGCGCCAACGACTGTCACGCCCAAACCGGCCGGTGGCGCCGCTACCACCACCACTGCGCCCGGCACTAACCCGCCACACGGCCAGCCCGGCCACCGCTGCGATATTGCGGTTGGCGCGCCGTTGGATAGCAAGCCGAAGCAGTAGGCAGTAGGCCAATAGGCAGAAAAGAAAAACGCGCCGTCCGGTAACCGGACGGCGCGTTGCGTTTTGGTGAAGTCCCGCCTTTTACTCTTCTTCGGAATCGTAGCCCCCCCTCAGGCGATACTTGGTTTTTTCAACCGGCTTCAATTTTTTCTTTTTGTTGGATTCCTGCTGAAGGTCGCGGTCATCCAGGCGGCGGAAGTCTTTTTTGCTTTTTTCCCAATGTCTCATGGCAAAATCGCTTTAGGTAATTTTCGAAATAATTTGGTGAAACAATCATTCGGCCACTCAATACGGGTTTAGTCGTGCCGAACGAGTACAAAAATAAGCCCTTTACCGAAATGAGCAACAGGAATGACTGTTAAATTTTTTAAATGTGGTCAATGTGGTCAATGTGGTCAATTTCCACACATTGACCACATTGACCACATTTAAAACACATTGACCACATTAATCCACCCGCCGGGCTTGTTCGCCGAATAATAAAGAAGCCACGATGCCTCCGAGCAAAAGCGCGCCGATAATCAGCAGAGAAGCCAGTTCGGGAATGTGTACGTGCAATGGCAGCAGGATCATTTTAATCCCGATAAAAAACAAAATACCGATCAGGCTATATTTCAGGTACACAAACCGGTCGATGGTGTTGGATAACACGAAATAAAGCGACCGCAAACCGAGGATTGCAAAAATATTGGAGGAGAAGACAAGAAAAGGATCGGTAGTAATGGAAAAAACGGCGGGCACGGAATCGAAAGCGAACATGATATCGGTCGTTTCAATCACCATCAGCGCGACGAACATGGGGGTGACGGCCCGGCGACCGTCTTCAATGGTAAAAAAGTGTCCGCTGTCATAACCGCGGCTTACCGGATAAAAACGGCGGATCAGTTTGACCACGCCATGGTCGTTTACATCCTCTTCGCCCATACCATTGCGCCACATTTTCCAGGCCGACCATAGTAGCAGGGCGCCAAAAAAGTAAAATAACCAGGTAAAATAGTGCACCAGGGCCGTACCGACGCCGATCAGCAATCCGCGAAATACGAGCACACCCAATATACCCCAAAACAAAATACGGTGCTGGTATTTTTTGGGTACCCTGAACTGAGCAAATACCAGCGCCATCACAAACAGGTTGTCGACACTGAGCGATTCTTCCAACAGATAACCTGTCAGGTATTTCAGTGCGGCTTCTTTTCCGCCCATAGGCTCGAACTCATACAAACCCAAATTGAGCCATTTATATTCGTAGGCAAAATAAACGAATACATTGAATAACAAAGCCAGGCCAATCCAGACCAATGTGGCGTAAAAAGCTTCTTTCGCGGTAGGAATATGGGCTTTTCGGTTGAAAACTCCCAGGTCAACGGCCATTAACAGCACAACCAGGGTAATAAATCCTACCCAAACATATGGTTCGATCATGTATTTCCTTTAAATAGTCACAAACTCCGGAAGTTGCGGAATTGACAAATCTGGCAATGGCGCGCAAAGGTCGGCTTTCAGCAAACAATTTTACTTTTAACTTTAAGTTTCTTTACAGACGTTTGCCAGAACAAACAGGCTTCTGTTTCGTTTGAAAAATCTTCCCGAACCGGCCTGCTATCCGATCAACCGGTCATTTTTTTAGATCAAATCTCTGTTCGTTATGCCTCGTTTCACCGCCTTTTTTTTAATCTTCGGATATATGATGACCACTACCGTCTATGGCCAGCAAGCCATGCCGGTTCACTTTGCCCAAGGTACAATTTTTTTTCCCGGCAATTTTCAAGCCATGCCGTTGCACTCGTATGCGCATCCCGGTGAATTGGTCAACGGATTTTATTTCCGGTATATCCAGTGCACACAAATCCCTGCAGGCCGGCAAAGGCAGGCGTTGGAATCGGCAGGCGTTCAATTTATTTCCTATGTCCCTTATGGCGCCTATTTAGTGGCCTTGCCCGGTTCTTTCAACCTGAACAAGCTGGAATCCATCCATGTGCGCAGTATCCTGCCGGTTGAGCCGGAGTGGAAACTGGCTGCCAGCCTGAGAGAAGAACCGTACGGCGAATGGGCCGTGCACGGCGATCTGCTGGATGTTGACATCCAGGTCTACCCTACCCTTTCCATCCGGGAAGGCGCCGCCCGGTGCCGGGAATTGGGTATGATTGTCCGGGAAGAAGGCAACCAAAACGGCTATATTGGTCTGCGCATTCCGAAAACACGGACTCTGGCCGTCGCCGCGCTGCCCTTCGTGCGGTATATGGAACTGGCGCCCCGGCCGCCAAAACCGGATGACGAAACAGGACGCGCCATTCACCGTTCCGCCTTGCTGGATTCCGGCCATCCGCTGGGCAACAAATTCAACGGCGAAGGCGTCAATGTGCTGGTGCGCGACGATGGCCGGGCAGGGCCGCACATCGACTTCAAGGGCAGGATACAAAACAAAACAAACAACGACGATCCGGTGGATCACGCTGACCGCGTAGGCGGGGCAATAGGCGGCGCCGGCAACCTGAACCCACAATACCGCGGCATGGCAGACGGCGCCAATATTTATTGCACCGACTACACTGCCGGTTTCCAGGACGAAACGCTGCCCCTCCACCTCGGTGATAACATTACGATTACCAATACGTCTTACAGCGACGATTGCAACAAGGGCTACAGCCTGGCTGCCCAAACGGTCGACCAACAACTTTTTGAACATCCGACCCTGATGCACGTATTTTCCGCCGGCAATTCGGGCACGGAAAATTGCGGGTACGGCGCCGGTACGGGCTGGGGCAATATTACCGGCGGACACAAAATGGCTAAAAACGCATTGGTGGTGGCCAGCACCGACGCCAACCTGGAATTGAGCTACTTCTCCAGCCGCGGCCCCGCCCACGACGGCCGCCTGAAGCCGGATATCAGCGGTCTGGGCTCATCGGTCATTACGCCGGTATCCAACAACGACTACATCGTGTCCAACGGCACCTCCTATTCCGCCCCGGCCATAGCCGGTTGCCTGGCGCAACTGACCCAGGCATATAAAGTTTTTAACAACGGCGAACAACCGGAGGCTGCATTGCTCAAACTGGCCGTACTCAATACCGCTACCGATGTAGGTAATCCCGGCCCCGACTTCAAATTCGGTTGGGGGATAGTGGACGCCTGGCGCGCCATGCGCCTGCTGAAAGACAAACGCTGGACAGGCGGGCAGGTAGAACACCAGATGGCCTCAACCCAAACGCTCCCCCTGTCGGGCGGCATCCGGCAGGCGCGCATCATGCTTTATTGGACCGATCCGCCTGCCAGCAAAAATGCCGCGAAAACGCTGGTCAATGACCTCGACCTGAGCATTGTTGCACCCAACGGTACCGTGTATTATCCCTGGAAACCCGACCCTACGCCCGATCCCGGCATCCTGAATGCGCCTGCCGGCGCCGGCCGCGATTCCCTGAATAATACGGAACAGGTAGTAATCAACGACCCGCTCCCCGGAAACTATACCATCAGGGTCAACGGTTACGAAGTGCCCATGGGCCCGCAAACCTTCCTGCTGGCCTGGGAACTCCTGACCGATGACATCGAAATTACCTACCCGGATGGCGGCGTGGCGCTGGTACCCGGCGAAACCGTTCGCCTGCAATGGGACGCGCACGGAAACACCCCCGGTTTCACCCTGCGTTACTCGACCGATAATGCCAAAACCTGGACGCCCATCAACATCGTGAGCGGTGATAAACGGTTTTACAACTGGACCGTGCCCGATGCCGTGAACAGCCATCTGCGTTTTTCCATTCTGCGCAGCAACCAACAGGATACCACCGATTACCCGCTCACCATCGCGCCAGTGCCGGCTGGTTTGCGGGTGGAAAAAGTTTGTCCGGATTCCATGACATTGGCCTGGAACAGGATCAACGACACCCTGCATTCCGATGTATACCTGCTCGGCGGCAAATACATGGAAATTGCCGGTACCACTCCCGACTCTTTTATAACCCTCCCCATTCAAAATGCCGGCGTTGAACGATGGTTTTCCGTACGCGCCAGCCATCCCGGTGGCCTGGCCGGACGCCGCGCGCCGGCTGTCCATTGGCCCGGTGGATTAAAAAACTGCGTTCAGCCGGACAATATAGCACTGACGGGATTGTTATCACCCCCGGCTTTTTCCGTTGTTGCCTGCGAGCCTGTGACGGATTCCATTACTGTTCAACTTATCAACCAGGGCGCCAACCCTGTTTCAGGCGCCTTTTTATATTACCAACTCAACACCGAAGCGCCCGTCGGCGAACCGGCGCCTGATATCCCGTCCGGCGATACGTTAAATTTTACCTTCAAAAGTAAATTGGTAATAGATCAAAACGGCCCAACCGTTTTGAGGGTATGGTCTTCTTATCCCGCCGAAGACGCCCCTTTTGATGATACCCTCCAGATCAGCCTTCAGGCCTTTGTACAACCGGTTGACACCTTTTTTATCAAATCCTTTGCAAGCGCCGATTTCCCCCCCGTCGGCTGGAAGGTGGAAAATCCCGATGGCGAAATTTCCTGGGCCAGAACGAACTTTGATGTAGTCGGCGCCAATGGCCAAAGCACCCGGGCTGTTTTTCTGAATTGTTACAACTACCACGAACGTGGCGCGCTCGATTACCTGTATCTGCCACCGGTCGATCTGAGTGATATAGAAAATCCGGGCGTGGTATTCGATTTATCGCATACCATATATGATCCCGCGTTTTCGGAACAACTGCGCGTCGAAGTTTTTCCCGGTTGCGACCTGAATACTGCTCCAACGATCTTATGGCTGAAAAATGATCCTGATCTGACTACTACACCGGCGTTTTCCGGCTTCTTTACCCCGGATGATCCGACCGACTGGCGGCGCGAAGGCGCTTCCCTGAAGAAATTTGAAGGCCAACGGGTGCTTATCCGTTTTGTGTCGACGAACGACTTTGGCAACAACCTGTACCTGGACAATATCGGCGTTGCCGAATTTAATCCGCCCGCCGCGGTCATACAGCCCGTACCTGATACCCTTTGCCGGGTTCCGGAAACGGTGGAATTCAACGCCGTGCCGGCGGGCCCGCTGGCCAGTTATTCCTGGCAATTCGGGCCGGGCGCCCTGCCGGCTTCGACCGCTTCCGGCCCCGGGCCGCATATTGTATCCTACCTGACGCCGGGGAGTAAAAATGTAAGGCTCATTGTCACCGAATCGGGTTACAGCGATACGGCCATGCTGGCCTTGCAGGTGTTGGGGGCGCCGCAGGCCAATTTTACCCCGCTGATTGCCGGCGCCACGGTTGCCTTTACGAACGGCAGCCAGTATGGAACCTCCTATCTGTGGAATTTTGGCGATGACAGCACCAGTACGGAAACAAATCCTGTGCATACTTATACCTTGCCCGGTACTTACACCGCAACGCTTTTTGTATTCAATCCCTGCCTTGATACGCCTGCAGTGCATACGCAAACCCTAACGCTCGATTTTGTAGGTACGAACGATTTACCGGGATTCAGCAAGTTCCTGGTTGCGCCCAACCCAACAACAGGTGATTTTCGCGTCGACATGTTTGCGGAAAAAGCCGCGGAGGTGCAACTCGTGTTGCTGGATCTGGCGGGTCGCCGGATAAAAACCGTCGATACAAACGCAATGCCAGGTGCGACGACAGTCAAATTTGAAAACCTGAACCTGCCCGCGGGCGTTTACCGGCTGCAGGTGCAAACCGAAAGCGGGTTCCAGGTGTTCAGTGTGGCCGTTCAGTGATTCCGACATGCTGAAAATTGCGTATTCCCCGGTCTACAAATACGAGCTGCCAGAGGGCCACCGCTTCCCCATGGCGAAATATGAGCTCATTCCCGAGCAGTTGTTGTACGAAGGTACGGTAAAAGAACAAAACTTTTTCCACCCGTCGATGCTCCAACCGGAAGATGGCCTGCTGACACATACGCGGGAATACTGGGATAAACTGACGAATGTCACGCTCAGCGAGCGCGAGATCCGCGCTATCGGCTTTCCCATCAATGAAAAATTCGTCGTTCGGGGGCGGCATATCGCCCAGGGCACCGTCGAGGCGGCCCTGTTTGCCCTGGAACACGGCGTGGCGATGAACGTGGCCGGCGGCACGCACCACGCTTTCGCCGGCCGCGGCGAAGGATTTTGTTGCTTCAACGATCAGGCCGTGGCATCTAATTATTTGTTAAACAAAGGTTTAGCTCGAAAAATTCTGATCGTGGACCTCGATGTGCACCAGGGCAACGGTACCGCCCACATCTTTCAAAACGAATCCAGGGTGTTTACCTTTTCCATGCACGGCGCCCGGAACTACCCGCTGCGGAAAGAAACATCCGATCTCGATGTTGCCCTGCCCGATGGCATGACCGACGAGCCCTATCTCCGTCTGCTGCGCGAGACTTTGCCCCGCCTGGCCGACAACGTTCAACCCGATTTCATTTTTTACCTCGGCGGGGTCGATATCCTGGAAACGGACAAACTTGGCAGGCTCAACATAAGCCGGGCAGGATGCCGGGAACGCGACCGGATCGTGCTCGATTTTTGCCGCCGCAACAGGGTGCCGGTGGCAGTGAGCATGGGTGGGGGCTATTCCGCACGCCTGGCCGATATCGTGGAAGCGCACGCCAATACCTTTCTGGTCGCCCAGGAATTATTTTTTTAATCGAGGATCTCTAAACAATTTCTTTTCACTTGTTTGCAGTTTTATCCGAATTCGTTGTACCTTTGCAGCCCGAATTTTTCACATCACAAACATTTATCAAAAAAGGAGAATTTACATGCTCATCGTTGAGGTAA
The DNA here is from genome assembly GCA_937926185.1 of uncultured Bacteroidota bacterium. Classification (GTDB taxonomy): domain Bacteria; phylum Bacteroidota; class Bacteroidia; order Chitinophagales; family Saprospiraceae; genus M3007. Next base: position 29,626 of record CALEYM010000589.1, read on the forward strand.
AAGACGGCGAAGCCATCGACAAGGTACTCAAAAAGTACAAAAAGAAATTTGAACGCGCCGGTATCCTGAAGGAACTGCGCCGCCGCAAAGCATTCAGCAAACCCTCGGTGGAACGCCGCACGGAAGTTCTGAAAGCCGTGTACAAAGAAGAAATGTACGGCAACAAAAACGATTAATTTGTTCCACGAAGAATCGTTTTATCAGTACCTGGCGCTGGAGCGCCGCTTTTCGCCGCACACGCTGGCGGCTTATAAAAACGATTTAGGGAACTTCATTTCATATATTACAGCGAAACAATGCCTTACTTCGGTTGCCGAAGTAAGGCATCTGCATGTAAGGGGCTGGGCTGCCGCCCAGATGCAGGAAGGCCTGAGCGCCCGCAGCGTCAACAGGCGCCTGTCGTGCCTGCACAGCTATTTCCGTTTTTTAAAAAAAAGGGGCCTGATAAACAAAGACCCCATGCAAAAGGTATTGGCGCCCAAAACCGGCAAACGGCTGCCCGTGTTTGTGCAGGAACAACAAATGGCTTTGTTGTTTTCCGAAATCCCTTTCCCCGACAATTATCAGGGCTTGCTCGACCGCTTGGTGCTGGAGATCCTGTATGCTACCGGCATGCGCCGCGGCGAACTGGTCAACCTGAAAGTTTCCGACATCGACATATCCCGCATGATATTCCGGATAACCGGTAAGGGAGGAAAGGAACGTATGGCGCCTTTTGCCAGATATCTGGCCGAACTTCTGGAACGTTACCTTTCCTCCCGGACAAATACCTTTCCGACCAACAACGAACCCTGGCTTTTCCTGAATAAAAAAGGCGAAAAACTACCCGCGGGATCGGTATATTATATTGTAAAAAAATACCTGTCGCGGGTGACTACCGCCGAACAACGCGGCCCGCACGTGCTGCGCCATTCGTTCGCCACCCATTTATCCAACCGGGGCGCCGACCTCAACGCCATCAAAGAACTGCTCGGCCACAGCAGCCTGGCAGCCACGCAAGTATACACCCACAACTCCATCGTCCGGCTCATCGAAGTATATGAACAGGCCCACCCAAAAGGAAAAGATGAAGAAGACGCCCAATGACGCAATGACGACGCCCGCTGCTAAAAAACAGAAAGGGTTTCTGGCTCTTGAACAATCAACCTATTTTTGCATTTAATTCCGGCATTTAACCGGCTGCATTCACCACAGCAGTATTTTATTATCCAAATCCAGGTAAAATCATGACAAATACGGCGGAAATCCTGACCGACAACCTGCAACTGATCCGCGAAAGCGCGCGCGATTTCGCGGAAACCTATATTCGCCCCCACGTAATGGAATGGGATGAAACGCAACATTTCCCCAAAGATTTGTTCCATCAGATGGGCGAACACGGATTTCTCGGCGTTTTGGTGCCTGAAATGTATGGTGGCGCCGGACTCGGTTACGCGGAGTACATTACTATTATTGAAGAAATTGCCAAGGTGTGCGGTTCCATCGGCTTGAGTGTCGCGGCTCACAATTCACTTTGCACCAATCATATCCTGAGCTTTGGCAGCGAAGAACAAAAACAAAAATACCTGCCCTTGCTCGCCACCGGAAAATGGATCGGCGCCTGGGGCCTCACCGAGCCGAACACCGGCAGCGATGCCGGGCGGATGCAGTGCGTGGCCCGTCGCGACGGCGATTATTACGTGATCGACGGCACCAAATCCTGGATCACACACGGTATTTCCGGCGACGTGGCCGTGGTGATCGTACGCACCGGCGAATTGCTCGACAGCCGCGGCATGACGGCTTTTATCGTCGAACGCGGCATGCCGGGTTTCCGGGGCGGTAAAAAAGAAAATAAACTCGGCATGCGCGCCAGCGAAACCGCCGAACTGATCTTCGACAACTGCCGGATACATAAAAGCCAGATGCTCGGCCAGGAAGGAGAGGGATTTATTCAGGCTATGAAGATTCTCGACGGAGGGCGTATCTCTATTGCCGCGCTATCTCTCGGCATTGCGAAAGGCGCTTACGAAGCATCGGTGAAATACGCCAGGGAACGGCAACAATTCGGCCAGCCTATCGCCAACTTTCAGGGTATCAGTTTCAAGCTGGCCGACATGGCCACTAAAATAAATGCAGCCGAATTGTTGACCCGCCAGGCCGGCGATCTCAAAACCGCCAATGAAAAATGCACCAAAGAAGCCGCCATGGCAAAATATTACGCCTCCGAGGTAGCCGTGGAAGTCAGCACCGATGCCGTGCAGGTTCATGGCGGATACGGCTATACCAAAGATTTCCCGGTGGAAAAATTCTACCGCGATTCCAAACTCTGCACCATTGGAGAAGGCACATCCGAAATTCAGAAAATAGTAATTGCCCGGGAAGTGTTGCGGTGACAGGCAATTGGCAGTGAGCAATAGGCAGGCTGCCCTGTTGTACAGGTCGTTTCTGAGCATTACCGCGGCGCGCCGGGTATTCTTGCAAAAAAACTAATCCATGAAAATTCACACCCTCGACCTGGGCTTCAAACAACTGGAACATACCATCGCCGCCTTTGTCCTCGAAGGCCCCGGCGGATTGGCCCTGGTCGAGACCGGCCCGTATTCCACTTTCCCGCAACTGGAAGATGCCATTGAAGCGAAAGGTTGGAGCCTGAGCGATTTCAGACACGTCTTTCTGTCCCACATTCACTTCGATCACGCCGGGGCGGCCTGGGCTTTGGCCCGGTCTGGCGCCAGGATATATGTGCACCCGCGCGGATTGCCGCACCTGGCCAGCCCGGAAAAATTGTACAATTCCGCCCGCATGATCTATGGCGACGAAATGGATACCTTGTGGGGGCGCATGGAGCCGATACCGGAAGACCAACTCTACGCTCCTGAACACGGCGAGCGAATAACCGCGGCCGGTTTGCAGTTCAGGGCCTGGTATACGCCCGGACATGCCGTACACCATATCGCCTGGGAAGCGGGGGCGGAAACTGGCGATCCCGTGTTGTTTACCGGCGATGTGGCAGGCGTAAAAATTGACGCCTATCCGGTAGCGCCGCCCTGCCCTCCGCCGGATATTAATATTGAAGACTGGCAATCTTCGCTACAATTGTTGCGCGAACTGCCAGTGAATACGCTTTACCTTACCCATTTCGGAAAAATTACCGATAAACACACACACCTGAACGCCCTTGAATCACGGTTGCTTGCCTGGGCCGATTGGATGAAACCTTATGCCGCGGCTCAAACGCCCGCGCCGGAGATCATTCCGGCTTTTGAGGCTTTCGTGCGTGAAGAATTAACTGCCGAAGGTGTGGATGCCCCGGCATTGGCGCAATATGAGGCAGCTAATCCGGCCTTTATGTCCGTGGCCGGTTTGATGCGTTACTGGAGCAAAAAACTGGCAAAATGACCGCGCGGGAAATTTTACAAAAGTTTGAAAATCAAAATGTGCTGATCGTCGGCGATGTCATGCTCGACCGGTACCTGACCGGTACGGTAAGCCGCATCTCTCCGGAAGCGCCGGTGCCCGTTGTGTTGCACCGGGCAACCGAAGACCGCCTGGGCGGCGCGGCCAACGTGGCGCTCAATATTCGGGCGCTCGGCGCAATCCCCGTGCTCTGTACGGTGGTGGGCCAGGACGCCGAGGGTCGGGCGCTGCGGCGCATGCTGCCGGAAGCCGGTATGACGGACAGCGGCCTGATATTGTCCGAAACCCGCCGAACGACGGTAAAAACCCGGGTACTCGGCAACAACCAGCAAATGTTGCGCATCGACCAGGAAGATGATCACGATCTTTCCAAACCGGAGGAGCAAACCCTGGTGGAGCGCGTGGTATCGTTGTTGAACAGCACACCCTTCCAGGCCGTAATTTTACAGGACTATAATAAGGGCGTATTGACGCCTGCCGCGATCGAAGCCGTGCTGGCCGCGGCCCGGCAACGCGGCATTTTCACGGCCGTTGACCCTAAAAAGCACAACTTTTTCGCTTTTCGTGGCGCGGATTTGTTTAAACCCAATCTCAAGGAAATCCGGGACAGCGTTCCGTTTCAGGTACAGGCGGAACCCGGTTCTTTGCAACAGGCCGCCAATTTTTTACATAAAAAACTGGAACACCGGATTACCATGATCACGCTTTCAGAAAAAGGCTTATTTTTGGAGAATCAAAAAGAAGCGCGGCTGTATCCGACAGTGCCCAGGAATGTGGCGGATGTGAGCGGCGCGGGTGATACCGTGATCAGCGTGGCAGCCCTTGGGCTGGCAGCCAATCTGGCATTGCCTGTCGTGGCTGCCTTATCCAACCTGGCCGGCGGGCAAGTGTGCGAATTCCCCGGCGTAGTGCCGGTACAGCGCCATATTCTGGAAGCGGAACTCAATCATTGGTTGCTTGAAAACAAATACGCATGAGACCTTTTTTTTCCGTTTTATTGCTCCTTGCCGGTAGCCATTTCCTGTCCGGACAACCAAATGGCGCGCCTGATACCTTGTTGGTGTTAAATTTTTCTAACCCGGATGATACGCTGATGTTGCCTGCCGCCGGCGGTAATGATAACGAATGGGTGAATTGGGACGGCGATCAATTGGAAAGTGGTTGTGGAGAACAGGGACAGGACCCGGTGCCAGGCGCCTGGTATCGCGAAAGCGACCTGGGCGAAACTACGGGTGGCCCCGTCAATTATGCTTACACCAGTTGTTCCTGGCTGGCAGAGATTAAACCGAATAACAATTGGTTGATTACTCCCCCCATTCAAATATCAGACTCCAGTTACCGGCTTTCCTGGCGGTCGATGTCCTTTCAGGGGCCGCAACATCTTGACGGATACAAAGTAGTAGTATCTGAAAGTTTAAACCTCCCGGATACCGCTTATTTTAAAGATACGCTCTTTGCTGCCGCCGAGATGCTTGGCAATCAGGCAATTTACACCCTCAACCTGGAAGATTACCAATTTTCAGCAGGATACATCCATGCCGACAGCTATCAGGACCTGAACTATTTTTTTATCGATCCCAACCTGGGAGGAGATGATGGACTCTTCCACGGGAAATTGGAACCGCATACCGTTTCTCTGGCGGCTTACACCGGCAAAACGATTTATATCGCATTTGTGCACGATTCTGAAAATGATTTTATACTCCAAATCGATGATATTGTTGTGAGTAACCAAACCTCGGCCGTACGCGACATTCCGGAACTCACCCGTTTCAGCGTGCAACCCAATCCGGTGCGGGGATCCGCGATCATTTCCTGGGAATTGAGCCGCTCGTTGCCCGGTCTCAGTCTGCGGCTCAGCAATTTATCGGGTCAAATGATCTGGCATACACCGTTAGGCAACGCCAGTCATGCCAATTACCTGTTTGATGCAAACGCGCTTGCGCCCGGCGTTTATTTCTGTACTTTGCTTACGGACAGTGGTCAATCTACCCGCAAATTGGTGAAGTTATAAACAGGCGTCTGTAGCGATTTTTAAAATCGTTTGTTTATTGCCGGAAGATTTTTGTTTCTTTGCGCGCAAATGCTCCCCTTCGCTCACCCGCAAACGTTATTTGAAAGTTTATGTTAAGTCGCCGCAGCGTTCGAATCAAAGTTATGCAACTGTTGTACATGCTCAATCGCGATGAGCAGCTCAGTTTTCCCGATTTGTTAAAAGGGTACAACGACGGCATCTGGAAAACGTATGAAATTTATGTTTTCCACCTGTATTTGTTGCTTAAAGTAGCGCAATACGCCGAAAAAGACGCTGCGATCCGGGCAGCCAAATTGCTGCCTTCCGACGAAGACAAAACTTTCACTCCCCTTCTGTATACTAATTCCTGTACGCAAAGTTTGGCGAATCATGTGGGTTTTCTAAATATCGTCGCCCAACATAAGCTTAATGAAAACCTGGACGAGGATCATATCCGGAGGATGTATCAGCAATTCATTGAAACGGAGGAATATAAAAAATACATGGCGTTGGAAACACCCACTGACGCCGATCACGCCAAAATTTTGCTGGAATTGTATAAATTCCTGACAACCAACGATATTTTCATCGAAATGACGGAAGACCGGTTCAACAACTGGCAGGACGACGAATCGCTGGTTGTGGGCGCCATGAAAAAAACACTGAAAGTCATGCCGTTGGAAGGTGAATTTTATAAAGAATATGAACCCTCCGATGAGACCGTGCGCGAATTTGGCGAGCAACTCCTGCGTAAAACCTGCCAGGAAGATCAGCCGCTTTTTGAGCTCATCGCGCCGAATCTTAAAAACTGGGACGCCGACCGGGTCGCCATACTGGATATGATCATGCTCAAAATGGCCCTGTGCGAACTCCTGCATTTCCCGACCATTCCCACCAAAGTTACGCTCAATGAATTTGTGGAGATATCCAAAACGTACTCCACTGAAAACAGCAAAGATTTCATCAACGGTATTCTGGACCGCCTGATGAAAAAACTGGTGAAAGAAGAGAAAATTGTCAAGGAGGGCCGGGGGCTGGTAGAATAAGAAAGCAGGTTAGAAGGTTACTGGTTAGAAGGTTAGAGGGTTTCTGGTTACCTGAACCAGAAACCCTCTAACCTTCTAACCAGTA
>CALEYM010000590.1 GCA_937926185.1 uncultured Bacteroidota bacterium
GTACCCGGAGGAAATGTTCCGGCCGGTCGCGAAATTCGTTGTCCGGCGCGCGCAGGCGCAGGGCAGCAAAGGTGGGCAAAACGGCATTCGTGGTGTCGAGAAATGCATCCAAACCGGCATTTACCGTATCCTGTACGGCGTGGCTGCCGTGCGTGTCCCACTCCTGAATGGAATCTGTTGCCACGTGCAGGGTTTCGAATTCCCGGTAAAACGGCTCGCGGAAATCGCGCAGCCGGGCGATTTGCCGGCTCTCGCCGGTCGCTTGCAGCAGTTGATACGAGCGGGTCAGTTCCCAGGCATTGGCGCGCAGGCGGGTATCGGAGCCGGGGGACAATACCAGGCAGGCATAGTTTTCTGCCGTGGGCGGCCCGGCAATTTCATGGGAAAACCGACTGTCAGCCGGTTGGACAAAAAGCATATAAATACCCTCCTCCCGCAGCCAGGATAAATTTTCAAACCCGAACTTCCCATCCGGCGCGATGTCTGCCGAATCGACCAGTGCTCCCTCATACGAAGAGATCAGTTGTTTGTAAAAGTTGGGTTTCACCAGATATACCCTCGGCCGCCAGCCTTCGCGCAGGACGATTTCGCCGGAAAGGCGGGTAGCGGGTTGGCTGTTTTGCGAACAGGCGGGATAGAAAAACAGCAGAATGGAAAGGAAAAGTAAAAACGAGGCGGGTCGGAAGAGCATGCGAAAGGGCTTTCTGGCAAAGGTAGGCGGCCGGCGTGCTGGTTTTCTTACATGTATCGGGGTTTCAATTGTACTTTACAGATATTCGTAAACGTAATGCACGCTGCCCGGTTCCAAAAGTTACAGGCTGCCAGAACCAAAATCCGGCAGCCTGTATGTTCTAACCAGAAACCTTCCAACCAGTAACCAGTAACCTTCTACCTGGCATACGCCACGGCCCGCTTCTCCCGGATCACCGTTACTTTGATCTGGCCCGGGTACTGCATTTCGTCCTGTATTTTTTGCGAGATCATAAACGACAGGTCGTCGGCGTATTGGTCGGTGACTTTGTCGGCTTCCACGATGACGCGCAGTTCGCGGCCGGCCTGCATGGCGAATGCTTTGGCCACGCCTTCGTAGCCCATGGCCAGGTCTTCGAGTTCGCCGATGCGTTTGAGGTAGTTCTCGAGAATTTCGCGCCGGGCGCCGGGGCGGGCGCCGGAGATGGCATCGCAGGCCTGGATGATGGGCGAGATGATGTTGTTCATCTCGATCTCGTCGTGGTGGGCGCCCACGGCGTTGATGATGACGGGGTGTTCGCCGTATTGTTCGCAGAGTTTCATGCCGACCAGGGCGTGCGACAGTTCTGTTTCTTCTTCGGCTACTTTGCCGATGTCGTGTAAGAGGCCGGCGCGTTTGGCCATTTTGATCTGCTTGGGATTGAGTCCCAGTTCGGCGGCCATGATGGCGCATAGGTCGGCGGTTTCGATGGAGTGTTTCAGCAGGTTCTGGCCGTAGGAGGAGCGGAAGCGCATCCGGCCGACCATCCGCACCAGGGCCGGGTTGAGGCCGTGGATGCCGAGCTCGATCACGGTGCGTTCGCCGATCTCGATGATCTGCTCTTCGAGTTGTTTGCGCACCTTGGCCACCACTTCTTCGATGCGGGCCGGGTGGATACGGCCGTCGGCCACCAGCCGTTGCAGCGACAGGCGCGCCACCTCGCGGCGGATGGGGTCGAAAGAAGAGATCACAATGGCTTCCGGTGTGTCGTCTACGATGATCTCCACGCCCGTGGCTGATTCCAGCGCGCGGATGTTGCGGCCTTCGCGGCCGATAATCTGGCCTTTCATGTCGTCGTTTTCGAGGTTGAACACCGAAACCGTATTTTCGATGGTGAATTCGGCGGCCATCCGCTGGATGGTCTGGATGACGATTTTTTTGGCTTCTTTGCTGGCGTTTAGTTTAGCCTGGCTGACCGCTTCTTTCACGATGGCCATCACTTCGCTTTCGCTCTTGGCGCGAACGGCTTCGAGCAGCTGGTCTTTGGCATCCTGCTGGTTGAGTTGGGCGATCATTTCCAGCGCCTTGATCCGCTCTTCATTGGCGGCATCCAGTTCTTCCCTTTTCTTTTGAACGATCTTGAGTTGTTTATCCAGATTTTCACGCAGGGTCTCCACTTCCATCTCCTTGTTTTCCAGATCGGCTTTCCGGGCGTTTACTTCGTCGATCCGAAGCTGAAAAGCATCTTGCTGGGCCTGCAGGTCTTTTTGCTGGCTCAGCACGTCCATCTCCATTTCTTTCAGTTTGATCTGGTGTTGTGCCTTTTCGCTATCGAACTGACTGCGCATTTGCGCGTACCGTTCTTTGGCTTCCTGAATCTTCTGTTGTTTGATCCGTTCGTTTTCCGCCTCGGCCTTACCAACTATTTTCTCAGCCTGCACTGCTGCTTCATCGGTCATTCGTTTGGCAGTCAGGCGGGCCTCCTGAATAGCGAGGTCTGCCTGGCGGTTGCTTTCTTCGATGGATCGCTGATTCGCTTTTTTGACCGCCTGGCTGGCGATAAAATACGCTACGATACCACCGACAACCAACCCAATAACAAGTCCCGTTATAATCTCCATATCGGTTGTACGTTAAATTGTTAAAAAATATATGTTTA
>CALEYM010000591.1 GCA_937926185.1 uncultured Bacteroidota bacterium
TAGAGTCCGGCCTGGGCACCTTTTGCCGGTACAAGCCGTCGGAGGCCATCCGTTATCAATTGCCCGGCCACTATCCCATGCCCGACCGGATGTTCCAACTCGACCGTTGCGCCGCCCTGCACCGGATACCGACAATACAGGGCAAAGACCTGGTAGTGATTAATATACATAATTCCGCTTACGACCCCGGCGATAAAATAAAAGCCATTCAGCTGCCTTACCTGCGCGACCTGGCGATTGGCGAATTTGAAAAAGGTAATTACGTGGTTATTGGCGGCGACTGGAACCAATGCCCGCCTTTTTTTCGCTTCGACAGTTTTATGCCCGGTAATTCGCAGGGCTACGTACAGGGCAATATTCCCGACGGCTTTTTCCCTGAAGACTGGCATTTTGCCTACGACCCCGCCACGCCAACCAACCGGAAATGCCGCGACCCGTACCAAAAAGGCAAAACTTTTGAAACCCTGATCGATTATTTTCTGGTGTCGCCCAATGTCCGGATAAAGAGCATAAAAGGCATCGGCCAGGATTTTCAGTTTTCCGACCACCAACCGGTCTGGATGGAAGTACTGCTGAGATAAAATAGCAAGGCGCCGCCCCTCTTCGGGGAAACGCCCGCTTTGTATGCGCCTAGATGCTTTTCCTTTACTTTACACTTGTTTTGTCGCGAAAATCCTACTTTTGCGGCGCTTCGCGCGTTTGTAAGACTAAAGTCGCGCGCGGCCTTCAACGGAACATTCATCTCGTTATCACAACCAGAAAGAAGTATGTCAAAAAAACGTATTGCCATCAACGGCTTTGGCCGGATTGGTCGCCTGACCTTTCGCAACCTCATGAAGAATGACCAGGTCGAAGTCGTTGCCATCAACGATCTTACCGATAACCACACCCTCGCGCACCTGCTGAAATACGACACCATGCATGGCCGTTTTGAGGGCACAGTTACAGCCGACGACGAATACTTGCACATCAACGGAAAAAAAATCCTCGGCTGTGCCATTAAAAACCCGGCGGAACTCCCCTGGAAATCGCTGAACGTCGATGTAGTACTGGAATGTACCGGTATTTTCCTCGACCGTGAAAAAGCTGGCCTACATCTCCAGGCCGGCGCCAAACGGGTGGTACTTTCCGCTCCGCCCAAGGCCGACGACGTCCCGACTTTCGTCATTGGCGCCAATCACGAACAGATCAAAGACACCGACCTGATCCTGTCCAACGCTTCCTGCACAACCAACTGCCTCGTGCCGATGATCATGACGCTGGACAAGGCCTTTGGTGTGGAACAATTTTTCATGAACACCATCCACGCCTATACAGCCGACCAAAACCTGCAGGACGGCCCGCATCGCGACCTGCGCCGCGCCCGCGCCGCCGCTCAAAATATCGTGCCCACCAGCACCGGCGCCGCCAAAGCCGTGGTACTGGTAGCGCCGCACCTCAAAGGCAAAATCGCCGCCCACTCCATGCGCGTACCGGTAGCCACCGGCTCCGTGACCGACGTGGTGGCCACCATCCGCACCGCCGCCTCTGTGGAACAAATCAACGCGGCTTTCAAAGCCGCCGCTGAAAGCAACCTGAGAGGCATCCTGGAATACACCGAAGACCCGATCGTCAGCGGCGACATTGTGCGCAACACACATTCCTGCATTTTCGACTCCGGCCTCACCCAGGTGAACGGCAATACCTGCCGCATCGTAGGCTGGTACGACAACGAAGCCGGCTATTCGGCCCGTTTGGCCGATCTGGCTGCTATGGTTTGATTTATTCGGTTTAGAGGGTTTAGAGAGTTTAGAAGGTTTAGAGGGCGCCCCCTAAACCCCCTACACCCCCTAAACTCTCTAAAACCTCTAAACCTTTTCACTATGCAAATCAATTTTAAAGAAAAAAAAGCCCTTATCCGG
>CALEYM010000592.1 GCA_937926185.1 uncultured Bacteroidota bacterium
GGGTTTAGAGGGTTTAGAGGGTTTAGAGGGTTTAGAGGGTTTATGAGGGTTTAGATAGAAATATTATAGAAATCAAGGGCGTTTTTACCCAGAACCTGTGCTTGTTCCTGGGCGGAGAACGGCTTCAGGTAGCGGTCGACGATCCCTTTTACCTGTCTGTAGCTCCCGCCAAGCAGGCACACGGGCCAGTCGGAGCCGAACATCAGGCGTTGGGGGCCGAAAGTTTCAAAAACCAGGTCGAGACAAGGCGCAAAATCTTCGTATTTCCAGTTAGTCCAATCGACTTCGGTGACCAGTCCGGACACTTTGCACCACACGTTATGGCAGCGGGCCAGTTCGCGCATGAGCACAGCCCAACCCTCGAAGAAGCCGTCTTTGATGTACGGTTTGGCCAGGTGGTCAACGACGAATTTTTGGCTGGGAAATGATTTTACCAGTTCCAAAGCAGCCCCCAATTGGTGGGGAAACACCAGAATATCGTAGGTAAAACCGTGTTTTTCCAGTAAAGAAATACCGCGCCGGAAAGCGGGCCGGAGCATAAAATTGACATCCGCCTCGCCTTGTACGATGTGCCGGAAACCTTTGAGTTTCGGGAATTGGGCAAAATATGCCAGGCGCCCGGCAATGTTTTCCGCGCACAGATCCACCCAACCGACCACGCCTTTTATGAAATCGAACTGCGCCGCCAGATCGAGCAGAAAAAGGGTTTCGGTTTCCGACTGATCGGCCTGCACGGCAATGCAGCCGTCCACGCCATTTTCAGCCAGCACGGTTTGCAGTTCCGGCGGCAGAAAATCCCGTTGCAGGATGCGCATGCTGTCGTCGATCCAGGCGTCGCGCAGGGGATCGAACTTCCAGAAGTGTTGATGAGCGTCGATGGTCATCATGGCCAGGGGAACACGTTGAACGTATGGCTTCACCGCCTCCTTTGGCCCTGTACCGCCGTAGTCGAAGTTGTCGCCGGCGGGGTTTGCCCGGCCGGTTCGTCGGTGGGCACATTTGGCGAAGGCAGCTGATCGCGCTGTTTATTTTTTTCCTCCCGTTCGGCGGCCCGTTTGATGTTTTCCAGGTATTTGTCGATGAGGTTGCCCTTGATCATGCGCTCTTCCATGGGCAGGCGCGCTGCCGCGATGGTGTCGTTGAGGTATTTTTCGATCATGAGGCTGGCGATGGGCGCGGCATAAGTGGCGCCCCAGGTGGCGTTTTCCACGTACACGGCGATGGCGATTTTGGGATTGTCTTTTGGGGCGAAGGCGAAGAAAACGGAGTGGTCGTCGCCGTGCGGGTTTTGGCTGGTGCCGGTTTTGCCGCACACCTGAATGCCCGGAATGGCGCAGGAGCGGGCGGTGCCGCGGTTGACACATTCGGCCATGCCTTCCACCACCATTTCGAAGTATTTGGTATCGATATTGACTTTGTGTTCCTTGAGGAATGACGAGTGAATGGGCGCTTCTTTAAACCGGCTGGCTAAGTGCGGTGCATACCAGCGTCCGCGATTGGCGATGCAGGCGGCCAGGTTGGCCATTTGAATGGTCGTCATTTGTATTTCACCCTGTCCGATAGCCAGTGACATGATGGTAGGGGAGCGCCAGCCGCCCAGTTTGGCCGGATAGATTTTATCGTAGTATTTGGAGGTGGGAATATTGCCCGAGCTTTCGTTGGGGTAGTCCACGCCGAGTTGCTGGCCGAGGCCAAATTCGCCGCAGTATTTGGCGAACAGGTCGAGCCCCTGGTGGGGAGTGGAAAACCCGAATTTATCCACGATATTTCGGAACTCGGTGAAATAGTACGTATTGCAGGAGTAGGCCAGGGCGTCCACTACATTTCCCACGTGGCTGTGGCCGTGGCATTTATAAAGGCGGCCGGCGTAAAAATACCCGCCGTTGCAACCCTGCCCGCGGTTGGGGTTAAGGGTGCCCTCCTGCAGTCCGGCGAGCGTTACCACGGTTTTAAAAATAGAGCCGGGCGGGTATTTGGCCATCACGGTACGGTCGAAAAAGGGTTTGAGCGGGTCGGTGAGCAGGCGGGTGAACACGGGGCCCCGGTCTTGCGTCATCGTCAGGTCGTTGGGGTCATAGGTAGGCGCGCTGATCATGGCCAGGATTTCGCCGCTGTGCGGCTCAATGGCCACCACGCTGCCTGTTTTGTTTTGCATCAGTTTTTCGCCATAGGCCTGCAGGTCGGCGGAGATCGAACAGATCAGGTCTTCACCGCTGGTGGGAACGGTATCCATTTCTCCTTCGAGGTATTTTCCGACGATACGGCCCAGGTTGTCTTTCAGCAGGTAATTGTATCCTTTTTTGCCGCGCAGCCGGTCTTCATACTTCGACTCCAGGCCGCCGGCGCCGATATAGTCGCCGGAAACGTACACGCCTTTGCCCTGTTCGATGTCGCGGGGGTCCACTTCATTGATGTAGCCCAACACGTGCGCGCCCACGTTGTAGGGGTAGCCGCGGATATTGCGCACCTGAACGAAGAAGCCTGGGAATTGGTACAGACATTCCTGCAGGCGGGCATAGGTTTCGGTGGAGAGTTTTTTCATAAAAACAAAGGGCACCGAACGGGAGAACTTGCCGCTTCGCCAGTCTTTGGTCAAAAATTGCTTGAACTGATCGCGGCTGATACCCAGCAGCCGGCAAAATTTGGTCGTATCCATGTCCGGATCGATCTGGTTGTAGGTAACCATCAGATCGTACATGGCGTTGTTGTTGATGAGGAGTTTGTTGTTCCGGTCGAATACCAGTCCGCGCGGCGGGTAGGCGGTCATTTTTTCAATAGTGGTGGCGTCGGCGCGTCGCCGGAAGGAATCGTCGAACAATTGCAGTTGGGCGGCTTTCAGCACCAATGCCAGCGCACAGCCAAGGACCACCAACTGGATGGTACGTTGTCGTTCGCGATACAGATCGGCCATGTTCAGATTTTAGGATGAAACAATCGGGTATAGAGCAATACAATGATCATGGTCAAAACCCAGGCCAAAGCGGACTGAGGGAGGATTTGTTTCAGCAAATATACGGGGGTGAAGTAAGCCATTGAAAAATACCAGAAGATATGTGCGCCAAAAAATATGGCAGTCACGATGATAAACCAGCGCCAGCCGAAGTAGGCCGGCGCGGGGATCGGCTCTTTTGCCGTATAGCCGCCGCGGGGGGCGTAGCGATGCAGCAAAATGGCGCGTATGTAACCTGACAAGGCGCCGGCGCTGGCGTTGACGCCGGGGGTGCCGGTGAGCAAATCCACGGTAATTCCGATCAGAAAACCCAGGAACACCGCGGCCGGCGTAGCCAGTTGTACCGGCAGGAACAAAATAAACAGGGGGTAAACCAGGATGTTGCAATAACCATTGGAGGCCAGTGCTACCTTCGACAGGATGACGACCTGCACGGTCGTCAGCCCGATAAATCGCCAGATATTGGGAAAAATATTAACGCCGTTCATCCTTTACCAACTGTTGCAGCGAATCGATTTGACCTGAAAATTTGTTATTCACCACGTAAACATGGTTAAAAGCGGCGGGATGCTGGCTCAATTTTACCAGGATGGATAAAAAATTGCTGCCCGGTTGCAGATAGGCGGAATCCACGGTGCCGGCCACATGGCCCGGCGGGAACATCAGCGAGTAACGGCTGACCTGAACCGTATCGCCTTTTTTGACTTTCAAATGGGAAGGTATATCTGTCAGCGTCATCATTTGCGGTTTGTTGCCCTCCCATACCAGCGAGCCGAAGTATTCGTACTTTTTCAGCGCGGCGGAGATTTTTGTTTGCCGGTGCAACACCGACATCACCATGGCAAAATCGTCGGATACGTAACGCACGATACCGGCCAGACCATCGGCGGTGATCACGCCGGTATTGGGCTGGACGCCATCGCGTTTTCCGCGGTTGATCATCAGCCAGTTGTTGCTGCCGCTGATAGTGTTGCTGATGACCTGTGCAGGGATCAGGATAAATTCCGGGCGGGTAAATTTCCGGTTTAGGGTGTCCACGGTAGCCTGAAAAACAAAGGTGTCCCGGCGGGGCACGGCAGCCAGTCGCGCGTTGGTCAGTTGGGTTCCGAGTTCCGCGACTTGGTCGCGCAGCCGTTCATTCTGTTCCTTCAAGCCCAGGTAATCCAGCCATTCCGTTTTCCATTGCAGGAATTGACCCGAGTATTTGGTCCAGCTGGCCGAAGATATCTGGCGCTGCGGGTCATTATAGGTGGAGATCAGATAAAAGCAGACCATCTCCAATACCACCAACGTAAGCAAGCCGCCATGCCGAATGAAGAGTTGGATAATGGAATGCATCTTGTGTGAGTGATGAGTGATGAGTGATGAGCGATGAGTAACTCATCACTCATCACTCATCACTCATCACTAAAATTAAACGCTTTTACGATCAATTAAAAACGAAAACTTGTCGGAATTCCGCAGGGCCATGCCGGTGCCGCGTACCACGGCCCGGAGGGGGTCGTCGGCGATGTGAACGGCGAGTTTCGTTTTTTGCTCCAGGCGTTTGTCCAGACCGCGCAGCAGGGCGCCGCCGCCGGTGAGGTACAGGCCGGTTTTATAGATGTCGGAGGCTAGCTCTGGCGGGGTCATTTCCAGCGCCCGCAGCACGGCGTCTTCCACTTTGCTGACGCTTTTGTCCAGGGCATAGGCGACTTCCTGATAGCTGATCTTGATCTGTTTCGGGATGCCGGTCATCAGGTCGCGGCCGTTGACGGCGTAATCTTCCGGCGGGTTTTCGAGTTCGTGCAGGGCCGAGCCGACGTGGATCTTGATCTGCTCTGCCGTGCGTTCGCCGATGAGGATGTTGTGCTCCCGTTTCATGTAGCCCATGATGTCGTTGGTGAGCTCGTCGCCGGCGATGCGGATCGACTGGTCGCAAACGATACCGGAAAGAGCGATTACCGCGATTTCTGTGGTGCCGCCGCCGATATCGATGATCATATTGCCGATAGGCTCCTCAATATTCAGGCCGATACCCAGGGCTGCCGCCATGGGTTCGTGTATCAGGTAGGTTTCCTTGCTGTCTACGTGGTCGGCGGAGTCGAATACCGCACGTTTTTCCACTTCCGTGATGCCGCTGGGAATACAGATCACCATTTTGAGGTGGCCGAACAGCGAATTGCGGCGCCCCACCATGCGGATCATGCTTTCGATCATGGCTTCGGCGGCCTGGAAGTCGGCGATCACCCCGTCTTTCAGCGGGCGGATGGTTTTGATGTTTTCATGGGTTTTTTCGTGCATCTGCATGGCCCGGTGTCCCACGGCAATGGTTTGACCGGTTTTGCGGTCTACCGCCACGATGGAAGGCTCGTCCACTACCACCTGGTCGTCCATCATAATGAGCGTATTGGCCGTCCCCAGGTCAACTGCCAATTCCT
>CALEYM010000593.1 GCA_937926185.1 uncultured Bacteroidota bacterium
TAAGGTCGTACACTTCCAGCCGGAAGCCGGGGACTTGTACGCCGGATATTTCAAAAGTAGTGCTTTCGTCGAAGGGGTTGGGATACACTTTGACGTTAGCATTCGGGAAGCGGGGGTCGATAACGGGTACGAAGAGGAAGCTGTCCTGCGTACACACGGTATGGAAAGTCAGGTTCGTTTGAACCGGAGCGTTGAAGTCGAAATAGATAGCAGCGCTGTTGAAGATTTTCGTTTTGCACGGTACTTCCGGTTTTTGGGACACGCGGAATTTCACGTAACCTTCGTTGGCGCTGCTACCTTGAGGGAGTAGATTAGCATTAGGGAGGGTAAACTGCACGATGCCGTTGCCGTACACGTCGAAGTCGTACGGATGGCTGGCAGCACCTGGGTGCACCGTGCTTGGGTCGAGCCATGGCGACAAAGTGTCGCGCACGATGACTTGTTGCACGGTATCGGTTCCTGTGTTCTGGAATTGGATTAAAAACGCTAAATCGCTTTCTGTTGTGATGTAATGATTAACATCTACGCCTTTGGGATGGCCCCTTTTTAAATATGCAGGATTAAAATCGGAATTGTTGCTTTCCTGGCAGTCGGCCGATTTGAAGGGTTCGGCGTCGTCCTGCGGGAACATGGTGTAAAACCCGGTGGTAAAGGTGTCGCTGGTGTCGCTTTTGCAGCCTTCGACGGCGGCGGTAGGATAACTTTGGCTTGGATATCCGGATGATTGCTGGGCAATAATGCGGTAGGTTTTGCCGGTGGCAGCGGACTTCCACACCATTGAATCCTGGTTGGCCAACAACTGAACAGTGTACATTGGATCATTGGGATCGGTCAGCATAACAACGTCTTCGGTGATAACAAATCCAACCGGAGTCGCCATATTGTTTTTACCAATATTCTTCAAATTGAAAACAACCGAATCATTTTGACAGGCTGCGCTTGCAGATACTATTGATCCGTCCCAAAGTGAAGATACATTGCAAAAACTATCCGGGTAAATATGCGCATTCACACAGTGTGCTTGCCCGGTAATGGTGTTATCACAATCCAGAAAAGCGTTTATGGTAAAACTACCGCAGTCTCCATTTTGCAGCGTACCGACATTAAATGTATAAGTATTGCCGTTTTGTTGTGAAAATGGTATGGAACTGCTTGTGTACGTCAGGTACGAATCAAGCGTAACCTCGATACTGGTGTTTTCGGAAGTATTGGTACCGGAGTTACAATAACGGACTGTATAAACGTTTTCTGCACAGCGCCGTAGTACCGGGGTGGCCACATCTACTTCATTCCGGGGGCATGACATGCCGGAACGAACCGGAATACTGAATGGAAATGTATCTGCAAAAGCGGTGACCGGCAATGTTATGTAGGGTTCGCAAGGTTCCCAATAATCATTGGGTGGGAATACCTGGATTTTGTAAGTACCCGTGTCTGCCAGCAATTCAAATGTACCGTCGGCTCTCGCAACGGCGTACCTGGTAAAATTGGCGCTTTCAATTTTTACGATCCAATTCTTTAAACCCGGTTCACCATTATCCAATTGACAATTTTTATCTATGTCATGGAATATATTACCAACCAGATAACTGGTAAATACGAGGCAATTTTTGTCCGCTTTTATCAGATATGGGTTGGATTCCATAAAGGGCGACGAGCCGACGAAAACATCACCCATGCCCGCGGCAACAGCGCCGCCGTCTGCAGTTGCCGCGACGGCAATTCCAAAATCTACCCCTGATCTTCCTGCTGAAACTTCGCATATTTTATTCCCAAAAGCATCTGTGCGCACTAAATATACGTCTTCCTGGGCTCCTGAGATGGTAGTATTTCCTGTTGCATAAAACCCACCGTCGGCAGCTTGTGCCATCCCGTAGAAACTACCAACCTGATAATCTTCGAACCACAAAATCGTGTTGCTTCCCGAACCGAGAATTTTCAGGAGGATACCATTGCTTCCAGCTTTAAGATTACTGCTTCCGGCCAGAACAAAGTTTCCATCTTTGGTAGCTACAATATCCCTGGCAATATCGTCTGCGGGGTTACCCGATGTGACATTGAAAAAACCAAATTCGTTTTGCCAGATAACCTCTCCCGCATCGCTTGAAATCCGGAGTGCCAATATATTGCGGTTGTTGCCGGAGCCTTTTTCTCCCGCAATGACCAAATCACCGTTTTCGGCTAACGTAAGGCTATGACCTATTTCAGAAATGGAGTTATCCCCAAAAGTTTTCGACCACAAGATGGTTCCATCCGCGGCGGTCTTCATAACCAGCACATCGTCGTCATTAGTCGGCGACTTTTGAAAACCAGACATGATTAAACTGCCATCGGGAAGTTCAATCAAGTCTAAGAGGGCTGCCGTTGCAACGGGAAAAGTTTTAGACCAAATTAAGGATCCCGATTTGTCCAGCTTAAGCAGAAATGGGTGCTGTAAAACCGGACCGCTGGGTTGAGTTATCCTGTAGTAACCGGCAACCACATACCCGCCATCTTTGGTCACAATTATCGCTTCCCCGGTAGTTTGATTGCCTAGGAAAAAGTCCCTCGTCCATTGCAGAAATCCGTCAGCGTCGGCTTTAAAAACGCGGGCGCGGCCGATATTGCTGTAATATCCCGCCATGATATATCCGCCGTCCTTGGTGAGCGCAATGTCATTGACTTGTCCGCCTCCGCCGCCATCATATACACGTTCCCATCCCTGCCCGGTAAGAGTACCGGCAGAGACTAAAAGTGAGAATAGGAGAAGAAACCTGTACATGGGTTGGAGGATTAACAAGTGCCGTGGCTGATTTAAGACGTTACAAAAGTGTGGGGAACAAAGTATTTGAAAAAAGACAAAATTTTTCATTTGTTGAGTCATATTATACAACTATTTTTGTCAATGAAATAACTAAATTACAGTAAATATAATTTCA
>CALEYM010000594.1 GCA_937926185.1 uncultured Bacteroidota bacterium
GAGACCCCTGGAAACCGCTCCTGTGATTACATGGATCGACGATAAAACCCTGTGGTTTAAAACGGACAAAGACATTTATACCTACAGCCCCGGCGGCGACCTGAACCGCAAAAACGGCTTTCCCGCCGGCGCCGAAAACGCCGACATCCACGAAAAAACCTTCAAAATCGCTTACACCCGCGACAAGGGCCTGTGGATCAACATCGGCGGCAAAGAACTGGGCGTGGCCCAGAGCGAAAAAGACGGCATCGTGTACGGCGAAAGCGTGCACCGGCAGGAATTCGGCATTCACAAGGGCACTTTCTGGAGTCCTTCCGGCCGTTACCTGGCTTTCTACCGCATGGATGAAAGTATGGTCACGCCCTATCCGATCTACATCCTCGATTCCATGCCCGCCCAGGCGCGTTTTGTGCGCTATCCTTATGCCGGCGCTACCAGTCACCACGTGACGGTGGGGGTGTACGACACCCAAACCGGGCAAAAATGGTACCTCGATACCGGCGAACCCGCCGAACAATACCTGACCAACGTCGCCTGGTCGCCCGACGACAAATACATCCTCATCGCCGCAGTCAACCGCGAACAAAACCACCTGTGGCTGCGGCAGTACGACGCGAAGACGGGCGCCTTTGTCAAAACCCTGTTTGAAGAAAGCAACGACAAATGGGTGGAGCCCGAGCAGCCGGCGGAATTTGTGCCGGGCAAAAACGACCAGTTCGTATGGCAAAGCGAACGCGACGGCTTCAACCACCTGTATTTGTACGACTTAAACGGCAAACTCATCCGACGCCTGAGCGAGGGCAAATTCCCGGTGACAAACTTCTATGGGTTTTCCGCCAACGGCGAAAACTGTTTTTACCAAACCGCCGATGAAAGCGGCCTGAACCGCCATATCTGGAGCGCCAACCTGAAAAGCGGCGTCATCACCCGTCTTAGTGAAGGGGAAGGGATGCATAACGCCATGATCAATAAAGCCGGCGACTGGGTGATCGATGTGTTCAACAATGCTGCTACCCCGCGTACGATTTATACTTTTCCCGTAAAAAAACCGGCAGACCGCAAAATCGTTTTCAGCGCCAAAAATCCGGTGGAGGGCTTTGCAATGGGGCAGGTCAAAATGTTCAGCATTCCCTCGCCCGGCGGCCCGGCGCTGAACGCCCGCATGGTGCTGCCGCCCAATTTCGACGCTTCGAAAAAATACCCGGTGCTGGTGTACCTGTACAACGGCCCGCACGCCCAGCTCGTGACCAACACCTGGCTCGGCGCCAGCGAATTGTGGATGCACCGCATGGCGCAGCAGGGCTGCATCGTGTTTACCGTCGACGGCCGCGGCTCGGCTAACCGCGGCTTTGAATTTGAAAGCGCCCTGCACCGCCGCATCGGCGACGTCGAAATGGAAGACCAGGTGGCCGGCGCCCGCTACATGATGCGCCAGCCCTTCGTCGATTCCACCCGCATCGGCGTGTTCGGCTGGAGCTACGGCGGCTTTATGACCACCTCGCTGATGACCCGCCCCGAAGCCAAAGACATTTTCAAATGCGGCGTGGCTGGCGGCCCGGTGATCGACTGGCGCATGTACGAGATCATGTACACCGAACGCTACATGGATACCCCGCAAGAGAACCCCGACGGTTACGCCAAAAACAACCTGTTCAACTACATCGACAACCTCGACGGCCGCCTGCTGATGATCCACGGCTCTTCCGACGACGTGGTACTGTGGCAACATTCCCTGCGCTACATCCGCGAATGTGTGAAAAAAGGCAAACAGATTGATTATTTCGTTTATCCCGAACACCTGCACAACGTTTTGGGAAAAGACCGGGTGCACCTGTTCGAAAAGATAGACCGGTTTTTCCAGGAGAATTTGTTGCGAACGGAAGAACGGCGGCCCTGATACCGCGGTATACCGCACATATCCTGTTTAGGCCTCCCGTTTTTCTAAACCCTCTAAACCCTCTAAACCCTCTAAACCCTCTAAACCCTCTAAACCCTCTAAACTTCATAAACCTTCTAAACCTCATAAACCCTCATAAACCCCCATAAACCCCCATACCCCCCCTGCCACCCACCCGCAAAACTGTTGTCTTTAACCCCGTACTTGCGTTAAAAACCGTTAATTCGCGACCCATTCGCCGATTCATGCGTTTTAATCGGAATTTTTACCGCATTTTTGAACCCCCATATAAAGTTTAAGATTCTCGTCTCTCATGCAACGCGACAACTACAGCCTGCTCATCGAAAAGCTCGACGCTTTTATCCGCAAATTCTACGTCAACCAGCTGCTGCGCGGCTCGCTCTATACCGTGGGCGCCGTGCTCGGTCTGTTTATTTTGCTGAATGTGCTGGAATACTATTTCTATTTCAGTACGGGGGTGCGCACCGCCATGTTGTGGGGCTTCGGATTGCTCAGCGCGGCTGCCCTGTACAGTTGGGTGGCCCTGCCGCTGATGCATTACTTCCACCTGGGTAAACTGATCAGCCACGAACAGGCAGCCCAAATCATCGGCAATCACTTCGGCGATGTCAAGGATAAGTTGCTCAACGTACTGCAATTGAAACAGCAGTCGTCGAACAACGCCATATACGCCGAACTGATCAACGCGTCCATCAACCAGAAAAGCAACGAGATCAAACTGGTGCCCTTCCAGGCTGCCATCGACCTGCAGAAAAACCGCAAATACCTGCGCTACGCATTGCCGCCGGTAATGTTGTTGTTGTTCCTGCTGCTCGGCGCGCCCAATATCATCCGCGAAGGCACCATGCGCCTGTGGAACAGCACCAAAAAATTTGAAAAACCGGCGCCTTTCCGTTTCCTGGTGGAAACCAACGAACTGAAAGTCGTGCAGTTTTCCGATTTCGTACTGAAAGTGGGCGTGGAAGGCCAGGCCCTGCCCAACGACATGTTTATCGAAGTGGGCAACGTACAGTACCGCCTCACCAAAGACGCGCCCAACGAGTTCTCCTACACCTTCAGCAACGTGCAGCAGGACACCGAATTCCGGCTTTTTGCCGGGGGCGTGGAAAGCGAAGATTATACGCTATCCGTGGTGCGCCGGCCCAATATCCTGTCGTTCAACGTCAAACTGTCCTTCCCGGAATACATCGGCCGCCCGAAAGAAGAACTCGCCAACGTGGGCGACCTCGTGCTCCCGCAAGGCACCAACGTCAACTGGGTGTTCAATGCACAGCACACCGACAACCTCGACCTGCGTTTCAGCAACGAGGCCGGCGTACCTTCCAAACGTTTCGACGACGAACTATTCTCCTTCAACCGCCGCGCGCTGAAAGACGAATCCTATAAAATTTTTCTCGGCAACACGGCGCTGCCCAACGCCGACTCGGTTGCCTATTCCATTACGGTCATTCCTGATCTGCACCCGCAAATCGGCGTGGAAGAATTCCGCGACAGCACCAACCGCCGCCAGCTGTTCTTCGCCGGCGACGCCTCCGACGATTACGGGCTGCTGAACCTGACCTTTAACTATCAAATCAAAAAAGCGAAAGGCGGACAGATGCCGCTCAGTACGGTAAAAATCCAGAAACCGGCAGGCAAACAAGTCCAGTACGATTACTCCTGGGACTTGCGCAATCTGGAACTCACGCCAGGCGACGAAATTTCCTACTACTTCGAAGTGTTCGACAACGACGGCGTCAACGGCAGCAAAAGCGCCCGCACCAACGTGATGCAATGGCGTATGCCCACCCTCGACGAATATCGCAAGGAACAGTCGCAAACCGCCGAAGAAATCCAGCGCGACCTGGAAAAGGCGCTGCGCGAAAGCGCCAAACTCCAGGAAGAACTGAAAAAACTGCGCAGTAAAGTCCTGCAGCAAAAAGAATTGGACTGGCAGTCGCGCAAGGAAATGGAAAAACTGCTCAACCGCCAGAAACAGCTGACGGAACAGATCCAGCAGGCCAAGGAAAATTTTGAAGAAAGCAAAAAAATGCAGCAGGACTTCGATCAGCAGAAAAACGAAGAACTGCAGGAAAAACAGGAACAGCTGCAAAAGATGTTTGACGAAACGCTGTCCGAAGAGATGAAGCAGCTCATGGAGGATATCGAAAAACTCCTGCAGGAACTGAACAAAGACGAGATGCTGGAGCAAATGGAAAAAATGCAGATGTCCAACGATCAGCTAAACAAACAACTGGATCGCCTGCAGGAACTTTACAAGCAGCTCGAAGTGGAAAACATGCTGCAACAGCAAATCGAGCAGCTTGAAGAATTGGCGAAGGAACAGGATAAACTCTCGGAAGAAACGGAAAACGGCGCCAAACCGGAAGAGGACCTGAAGAAAGAACAGGAAGGACTGAATGAAAAAATGGACGGCCTGCA